>CAZEKO010000032.1:0-12959 GCA_964512775.1 uncultured Bacteroides sp.
AAATGGATTACCCGATAGCAAGATACGATGTATCACGGAAGATGTTGAGGGGAATATTCTTATAGGAACTAATGAAAATGGCCTGGCTATCTTCAAGGGTGATCATTTCATTAGTTATTCCACACGTGATGGCATCATTGATAATCAGGTCTGGGCTATAATCCAAGACCGGTCCGGAAATTATTGGTTCGGTACAAATGCAGGCATTACAATTTTTAATCCTTCCCTGATCAGGGAAAAACAGTTCAGGCAGATTACAGCGGATAAATACCTGATGGGAAACCAGATACGGTTTATTAAAGAAGATAGGAACGGCCATATATGGATTGGAACCAACGATGCAGGTACATTCGAATATATAACTTCGCAAGGTAAATTCAGCTTTAATTTTCTTCTTAATTCATACAACAGGCAAGGTATAGTAAGTGCCATGGAGATTGACGGAGAGAATAATCTCTGGGTAGGCACAATTGACGGCCTTCTGTACTATGATATCGATAATAATCAAGTTGAGCGATTAACACAAATCAATGGACTTCCTGGTTCGGACATTTCAGCGTTATTTGCTGACTCAAAAGGAATTGTCTGGGTGGGTGCAAGAGGTAAGGGACTGGCTAAAATCCTTAGTGACACTATCAAACAAGTTGACCTGACAAATACCTTTACACCAACGTGCATCACGGAAGATAAGAACGGATGGATATGGACTGGAACTGAAGGGCAGGGAGTTTATGCAATCTCAAATGATACAATTGCTGCTCATTTCTCAAGACAAAACGGACTGCTTGCCAACCTGATCACACTCGTTGCAGTCGATGAGGATAATAATGTCTATATCGGAACTAACAGAGGATTGAATAAATACTCCCGAGGTGAAAATATGATATATACTTATAGCAGAAAAAACGGATTTACAGGTATTGAGACAAAAAATAATGCGGTTTTCAGGGACAAGGATGGGAAAATCTGGTTCGGAACTGTTGCCGGCGTTACCAGGTATGATCCTGAACTTGAACGTCGCTTGAATATCGAACCTCTTACCCATATTACCAGGATGAGGATAAACCTTAAGGACAGGGATATGGAACAGGGTATGAAACTGAGGCACAATGAAAATTCTATAATTTTTGACTATACAAGTATATGCCTGATAAATCCGGATGCTGTAAGTTATAAGTTTATGCTTGAAGGAGCGGATATAGATTGGATGCCGGAAACGGATCAAACAACCGCTACTTATCCGGCATTAAAAGCGGGAAAATATATTTTTATGGTCATGGCAAGAAACAGTGATGGTATCTGGAATTCAGAACCTGTCGATTTTGCTTTTCAGATCAGACCTCCATTTTACCAGACCTGGTGGTTTATATTAATTTGCATTCTCGCGGGAGCAGGTATAATACTCCTTTACATAAAAGTTCGTGAACGTAACCTTAGACGTGAAAACAGGATTCTTGAAGAGAAGGTAAAGCAACGGACAGCTTTAGTGGTAGCCCAGAAGGAAGAACTTGCGCAGAAAAATAAGGATATCACTGATTCAATTGAATATGCAAAGAGAATTCAGGTTGCCATACTTCCCCCGTCAATCCCGTTTCGCGATACATTTGTTTTATTTAAGCCGAAAGCTATAGTCAGCGGTGATTTTTACTGGCTGGTCGAAAAGAATGACAAGGAATTTATTGCTGCAGTTGATTGCACTGGCCATGGTGTTCCAGGTGCTTTTATGTCGATAATTGGCCATAATATGCTTAATAAGATTGTGAAAGAGTATGGAATTATGAAACCTTCTGAGATCCTCCAACATCTCGACAAGGAGGTTAACAATACTCTCCAGCAAAGTACTGAGGAAAAATATATTGTTAAAGATGGGATGGATATGACCCTGGTTTGTTATGACAGGAAAGAAAAGATACTTGAATTCTCGGGGGCATATAATCCGATTTATCTGATAAGGGATGGTGAACTTACGGAAACGAAGGGTGATCGTTTTACGATTGGCCGTTCAGTAACAGATGTTCAGGAAAAGAAATTCACAAATCATATTATAAAAATAAAGGAAGGTGATACTATTTATCTTTTTTCTGACGGGTATGCTGATCAATTTGGAGGAGTTTTCAGGAAAAAATTCAAATCTGCGCCGATGAAAGAACTTTTCCTGAAAATACAGAATAAGAAAATGGAAGAACAAAAATCAATACTGGATAGTACAATTGAAACCTGGAGAGGGGACATAGAACAAATTGATGATATACTTATAATAGGGCGGCGGTTTTAAGAGGGCGCATATTTAATTGCAGAACCATCCCAGTCAGGAGCGTTCGTAATAGCCTGCAATACTTCAGATGGTTTACTGGCAGTAGTCCATATATTGCAGTGGATTTCCCGCATAAAGTGCTGTTTAATCATTTGCTCAAATAATCTTAGAAGAGGATTAAAAAATCCATTTGTATTTAAGATTACAATTGGAGCCAGAAATTTACCAAGCTGCTTTAAGGTTATCATCTCAAGTAACTCCTCCATCGTTCCAACACCTCCCGGAAGGGCGATGACTGCGTCTGTATTTTCAGCAAGTTTTTTCTTCCTTTCATGCATATCACTTACTATTATGTGATCTACTTTCGGATGCCCCCAGCCCTGTTCAAGCATGAACCCAGGTATTATTCCTGTGATATGTCCTCCATTTTTCAGCATAGTATCTGCAAGGCATCCCATCAGGCCCAGGGCACCACCTCCATAATAAACACTTATTTGATTTTTAGCGAGAATTTCACCTAGTTCAAGGGCATCTTTAAAGTAGACGGGGTCAACTTTCTGACTGGATGCACAAAAAACAGTAACTCTTGATATCATTGATTACAGAAGAGCTTCCAACTTGGCAACAAGAGTGCTTTTCGGAACGGCACCGACCTGCTTGTCGGCAATTTGCCCGTTTTTAAAAAATAAAACAGTAGGTATATTTCTGATTCCGAATCTGACGGTCGTTCCTGGATTGTTATCGACATCAAGTTTTGTGACAATGGCCTTATCTTTAAATTGGTCGCCGATTTCATCTATTATAGGACCTACCATTCTGCAAGGGCCACACCATTCAGCCCAGAAATCTACAATCACCGGTTTGTCTGAATTAATAACAACTTCCTCAAAATTCTTGTCAGTTACTTCAAGTGCCATATATGTGAAATTTTGAAATTAATATCCCGGGGATAAAAATAATGAGTTCGATTTAATTATGAAATTATTTATATAAACAAATCAACAGGAATATATTAAAATTCAATTTAACCTGAACTCAATATCAGACCGGCTAGCCAGGTAGCTTAATAATTCGTCTGAAACACTTATTCTCTGGTTTCTTGAGAACATTTCTATATTAATATTTTCTTCTGCATCATAAATGTTAAATCGCAATAATGCTTTACCGGGTCCTTTATGTACAATTCTTTTCAGGTCACTGATGATATCCGGACTGAGGTTATTAATAGGCATTCTTAGCATTACACTTTTAATAAGTTCATCCCTGACATCAGGCAACATAGTTATATTTTTAATCTTCAACTCCAGCTCATTGGTATTTCCAAATTGTCTGGGCTGAACCACTGCCCTAATCATAAGTGCATACCCGGGAGTGAAGAAATTTTTAAATGTTACGTAATCAAGATTGAACAAGACAAGTCTGTACGAGTCTGTATAATCTTCAATATAGACAGTTCCATAAGGCTTATTATTCTTAGTAAATCCAGGTGTATGTGATCTGACAAGTCCGGCAATAAAAATTTCAGCACCTTCAAGAGGTTTCAGATCTTTCAGGTCGGTAAGGGAATGTGTACAGAACCGGTCAATTTCCAACCGGTAATTATCAAGAGGATGAGCGGTCAGATAGATCCCGATAAGTTCTTTTTCTTTGTCGAGTTTATAAATCAAAGGCCAGTCTTCACTTTCAGGAATCAGAGGGCGGCTAAATTGCATATTATCTCCATCGCCAAAAAGGGATTGTTGTGATGTTTGTCTGTCACACTGGACCCTATGGCCATAACGGATAAGGCTTTCAATAAAATTCGATCCCTTGTTGTCTTCAGCAAAATATTGTCCTCTTTTAATTTCCTGGAAGCAATCGAAAGCTCCGGATCCTGCAAGAGCTTCCAGGCTTTTTTTATTAACAGACTGTAAGTCAACGCGTTCTACAAAATCGTAAATATCTTTATATGGACCACTTTGTTCCCTTTCATCCAGTATCTTTGAGGCTGCAGCTTCTCCCAGTCCTTTTATTGCTCCAAGGCCAAACCTGATTATATCACCTTTAATAACAGTAAACTTAATCCGACTTTCATTTATATCGGGGCCCATGACTTTCATTCCCATTCGTCTGGCTTCGCTCATGAATATGGTTATCTTTTTAATATCACTGATATTACGGCTTAGTACAGCAGCCATAAACTCTGCAGGGTAATGTGCTTTCAGCCAGGCGGTCTGGTAAGATACATAAGCATAACAGGTTGAATGTGATTTATTAAAAGCATACTGTGCAAAAGCTTCCCAATCAGTCCAGGTCTTTTCCGCTATCCTCCTGTGTATATTATTCTTTTCACATCCTTCGATGAACTTTTCCCTGAGTTCATCCATCATTTTTCTTTTCTTTTTACCCATGGCTTTTCTGAGGGAGTCAGCCTGGCCACCAGTGAAACCTGCCATTGCCTGTGAAAGGAGCATCACTTGTTCCTGATATACCGTAATGCCATAAGTGTCTTTCAGATATTTCTCCATTATGGGCAGGTCATACGCAATTTTTTCCTTGCCATGCTTACGGTTTATGAATCTTGGAATGTATTCCATAGGACCCGGACGGTAAAGTGCATTCATTGCAATGAGATCTTCAAAACGGTTCGGCTTAAGTTCCCGCAGGTGTTTTTTCATACCGTCAGATTCAAACTGGAAAAGACCTGTAGTTTCACCGTTGCTATACAATTCAAATGTTTTTGCATCATTCAGGGGTATATCTCCAATTATGATTTCAATACCTTTTGTTTCTTTAATTAATTCTATTGCATCTTTAATTATTGAGAGTGTTTTTAATCCAAGAAAATCCATTTTCAGCATCCCGACTGATTCAACATGATTGCCATCATATTGGGTAACCAGTAATTCTGTCTCTTTTGATGTACAGACGGGGATATGTTCGATCAGGTTCTCTCTTCCGATGATTATGCCGCATGCATGCAAACCCGTGTGTCTTACAGATCCTTCAAGTGTTTCAGCAAATTTAAGAGTACGGGAAACCAGTGGATTTTTTGAATTCCTGGCATCATTCAGATCTTTTACTTCCTTATAGGCTTTTTTTAATGTTGTATTAGGACGTTCCGGAACAAGTTTTGCGAGTCGGTCGGCTTCGCTCAGGGGAAGCTTTTCAATCCTGGCCACATCCCTGATAGCCATTTTTGCTGCCATTGTACCGAAAGTAATTATCTGAGCGACGTGATCTTTTCCATATTTTTGAACTACATATTCAAGGACAAGTTCCCTTCCGTCTTCATCGAAATCAATATCAATATCTGGTAATGAAATACGGTCGGGATTAAGGAACCTTTCAAACAACAGGTCATATTTCAATGGGTCCATGTCTGTAATCCATGTACAATAAGCTACCACAGAACCAGCGGCACTGCCTCTTCCGGGCCCAACTGAAACATTCATTTCACGGGCTGCTCTCAGGAGATCCTGAACGATAAGAAAATATCCGGGATATCCCATTTTTTTTATTACACTGAGTTCATAATCAATCCTGTCTTTGATTTCACCAGATACTTCACTATATCTTTTCTTTGCACCTTCATATGTAAGGTGCTTAAGGTATTCATCAGGATCATCAAATCCTTCGGGAAGAGGAAAATCAGGCATGATTGGGTCCCTGTTCAGGTCATAGGTTTCAGTTTTTTCTGCAATTTCAAGAGTATTTTCAAGTGCTTCAGGAATATCAGAAAATATCTCATTCATTTCAGCCTGAGTCTTAAACCATTCCTGTTTTGTGTACCTCAAACGATTCGGATCATCCAGTTCAGACTGCGTATTAAGGCAAATCAAACGGTCATGTGCCTCTGCATCTTCCTGGTTAATGAAATGAACATCATTAGTAGCAATGAGTTTGATTGAATATTTCCTGGCGAACGAAATAAGTTTTTCATTGACAATTTGTTGTTTTGCGTAGGTGTCATTGTCAAAAACAGAATTCCCGGTGAAATGACGTTGCAATTCAAGGTAGAAATCATCGCCGAAAATTTCAAGAAAATCCTTGATAACTTCTTCCGCCTGCTCATACTGCCCGTTCAGGATCAGTGAAGGAATCTCTCCTCCCAGGCAGGCAGTAGAAACAATCAATCCTTCATGGTACTTCTTCAATAATTCCCTGTCGATCCTTGGCTTGTAATAATGTCCTTCAATGTATGCAAGGGAAACGAGCTTAATCAGATTTCTGTAGCCGGTTTTATTTTTTGCAAGAAGTATCATATGATATCCGCTCCGATCTTCTTTTTCAGTGTTGTCAAAACGGCTTCTTTTGGCGAAATACACCTCGCAGCCAATTATCGGTTTTACTCCCTTACTTTTTGCTTCAGAGTGAAATTCTTTGGCTCCAAAAAGATTGCCATGATCGGTAATGGCAACTGCTTTCATATTATCCTCCCGGGCCTTATCCAGCATCGATGGAATGGAGGATGCGCCATCAAGAATTGAGTACTGACTGTGAACATGCAGGTGTATAAATGAACTCATAATCTAACTAATTGGAGTGGATAAAATTAAGAAATTGATCGGCGGAAATTTGATAGTGTTAATAAATAAATATTGAAAGAAATTAACAATTTGAAATTCCGATATGTCAATCCAGCAAATACAGTAGATGAGCAAAATTTATGTCAATTTCTTTCAGAATATACAGATTTATCTATCTTTGCAGTCCTGATTTAAATAAGGTTTAACAATCTAAAACTGAGCGTATGTCTGTAAAGATCAGATTAACAAGACAAGGGAAAAAGAAGTTTGCGTATTATCACATTGTAATCGCAGACAGCAGGGCGCCACGGGCTGGCAGGTTCATTGAAAAGATTGGAACTTACAATCCGAATACGGATCCGGCAACTATTGACATCAGCTTTGATAAAGCAATGGAGTGGCTGGATAAAGGCGCTCAACCAACCGAAACTGTAAGAGCAATTTTATCTTACAAGGGGATTTTAATGAAAAGACACCTTCTTGGTGGTATCAAAAAAGGAGTCTTCAATGAGGAAGAAGCGGACAGAAGATTTAACGAATGGATGAAACAAAAGGAAGGTAAGATTGAAGCAAAACGGGAAAGAATATCCAGGGAAAAGGAAGAAAATGTAAGGACACACCTGGAGCATGAATCGAAAGTAAAAGATGCAAGGGCAGAGGAGATCCTGAAGAAAACATCCAAATTAGCTGAACAAGCAGAACAAGCGGCCGGGGGAGACCAACAGGAAGCCCCACCTCAAACTACTGAAACTCCTGAGACAAAAACCCCAGAGGTAACTCCTGAGATTAAGGATGATAAAAAAGCTGGCAAAACGGAAACTCCAGGGGATGAAAATATCCAGGAGCAAATAACTGAAATCGAAAAACCTGCTCCTGAACCCGCTGAAGGAGAAAATGCAGAACAGGGACAGGTAACGGAAGAAAAAACCGAAGGCCAGGAAGTTATCAACGAATCTGAAGGTAATGAACCTGCAGAAAAATCCGAAGATCCGAAAGAAGAGAAGTCAGAATAATAATACAGTCCATATGACCAGGGATGATTACAGGCTCCTTGGTTCCGTTGTAAAGACGCGAGGTATTTCCGGGGAGGTAGTTGTCCGAAGCAGAACAACTATTCAGGGGATTAATGAAAGCCAGAAATATGTGATGATTAAAGTTGATGGACTGCTGGTTCCCTTTTTTATTGTCTCCTGGCAAAGCCTTTCAGATAAAGAAATTATCTTGAAATTCCGCAATATAGAGACTAAAGAAAAAGCGGAAAAACTTAAAGACAACGAGATATACCTTAGCCGGACTGAATTCAATACTGACATCAGATCAGGTACAGATGACTTATCGGGATATCAGGTTATTGATGTCAGGGATGGTGTTATTGGTAAATCAACAGGAATTATGGAAATCCCGGGGAATGATTTATTGAAGGTTGAATACAGGAAACGGGAAATTCTTCTGCCAATCCAGGAAGGTCTGATCCTGGAAATAAATTCTAAAAAGAAACTGATAAGAGTAAATCTTCCGAAAGGCTTTCTGGAAATCTGATTTTTTAATGCAGCACAATTGAATAAATCCAGTCTTTAATTAATAAAAGTTAACCTGTAAAAATATTTATTATGAGAACAAAAAAATTATTATTCCTGATTACTGCGTACGTCATGTTTGCAGCCATATCCGTTTCAGCCCAAAAAACTGAAGATCGTTCCGTGGGCACTTTTACTAAAGTCAGTATGGGTATTTCTGGCGATGTCTATATATCTCAGGGTAATACTCCAAAGCTCACAGTTGAAGCTGATGCAGAAATCCTTGGATTAATTGTCACTGAAGTAAAAAACGATGAACTTAAGATCAGATACAGCCAATCCAGAGTTAAAAGCAAAACACCTATCAGAATCTGGATTACTACTGCTGAAATTGAGGGCCTTTATCTTTCTGGTTCAGGCAACATAATCACCGAGACAGCTATTAAAGCAAATGAAATGGAATTAAAATTAAGCGGTAGTGGGAATATTAATGTCAAGGATCTTTCATGCGATGAAGTGGACGCTGCAATCTCCGGATCCGGTAATATTGATGTTACAGGTTCAGCTGATGAGTTATCAATTGCAATAAGCGGTTCGGGTAATTGCAATGCCGACGAATTTAAAACGGAAGAAACTGATGTAAAGATAAGTGGTTCAGGGAATTGCAAGGTAAATGCAACTAAAGATCTGACTGTAGCCGTTTCCGGAAGCGGATCAGTCTTTTACGTCGGAAATCCGACAATTGATGCATCTGTATCCGGATCAGGTAAAATACGGCAACTATAAAGAGCCCGACCTGATAATTTCAATTTCGCCCTTCAGCCCGAGTTTTATTACTGGAGAAGGACGTTTCCTGACTACATCATCCTGTCGCCATTTAACTATATAGTCGACAGTGGATTTTATATTCTCGGCGATATCCGTGAAAACAGATGGGGAAGGTTTGCCTGATATATTGGCAGATGTAGAAATAAGAGGGTTACCCAGTTGCCGTATCAACTCTCTGCAGAAAGTATCTCCTGTAATCCTGATTCCAACTGAGCCATCGCTGTGCATAATATTTGAGGCAAGATTAACTCCACCAGGATATACTATTGTTAGCGGTTCATCCGATACTGTCACAAGTTCCCACGCTATTTCCGGAATTTCTGTAACATAATCTGACAACCTTTCAGGATCGTCAATCAAAACAAGAAGACTTTTTTCATCTTTCCGTTTTTTGATTCTGAATATTTTATCTACAGCCTCCTGGTTAGTAGCATCACAACCAATACCCCAGATAGTATCGGTTGGGTAAAGAATAATTCCTCCCCTCTTAAGTACTTCCAATGAATTTCGGATATCATTTTCCATAAATATCCAGATTTGTTCTAATCTACAGCAGTCTTGTAAACATTAATAATATTTTGTACGATATTCCTGTCATTAAACCTTAATGCATGATCATAACCTTTAATGATCATATTGACCCTGAGTTCATTATTATTAAGAACTTCATTAATTGAATTTGAAATCTGTTCAATATTTCCCGGATCAATATAAATTGAATGTTCTCCACCGGCTTCTCTGAAACATCCCCCGGATGTTGTGATAACAGGTATCCGTGAGTAAAGTGCTTCAAGGATAGGGATCCCAAATCCCTCAAAAACAGACGGATATATAAAAAGTGAAGCCATCTGGTAAAGGGATGGTAAATCCTGGTTGGGGACATTTTCCAGAAACCGGATGTTCTTCAACTGATGGGCGGCAATATATTTTTTTACATTATGTGCATACCGGGTTTGCCTGCCGATGACAACAAGGGTCTCGGAAATTTTTCCTGAATGAAGGGCCTTTATAATATTCAGCAGATTTTTTCGCTCTTCAATAGTACCGACATTCAGAAGATATCCGGCCGAAAGGTTGTATTTTTTCAAAATTTCTTCCTTCTGGGATTTAGTAGTTTCCTGATAAAACTGGGGATCACATCCCTGATATACAACATCAATCTTATCCGGATTGATTTTATAAAATTCGATAATATCAGCTTTTGTCTGGTTAGAAATGGCTATGATACGGGTAGCTTTACTGCAGCTATAAAGGGTTTTTCTTTTATAAATCATCCTGTCGGTCAGGTTATACCATTCGGGGAACCTCAGGAAGATAAGATCATGAATAGTAACGACTGATTTAATCTTGTATTTATGAATTCCAAATGGAATTTCATTACTCAATCCATGATACAGCTCAATCTTGTCAGAATAAAGTTTTCCAGGTAAAAGACAACTTCTCCAAAGAGATGGGAACAATTTTGAAATCAGGGTTTCGGGATATACTAGTTGCTGGACGGGAGAATCCATGAAAGGAGGGGCAAGGGATTTATGGGGAATATAAAGGAAATATTCGTTTTCCGGGTAATATCGATGTAAATACTGTATAGTATTACGGCTGTAATTGCCAAGGCCGCTGTAATTGAAAAAGGCCCTTTTTGCGTCGAATCCTATGCGCATTACACTGGTATTTTAAAATCCCGTAAAGTCTGGTTAAGGGAGACTTTTTTATCGGTGGATTCTTTTCTTTTCCCTATAATCAGAGCGCAGGATACTCCAAAATCACCAGCCGGAAATTTTTTAGTATATGTTCCGGGAATAACTACCGACCGGGCAGGTATCAATCCTTTATATTCTACCTGTTTCTCACCCGAAACATCAATGATACGCGTGGAATTAGTAACAACTACATTTGCCCCAAGAACAGCTTCTTTTTCAACTTTTGCACCTTCAACAACAATGCATCGTGAACCTATAAAACAATTGTCTTCGATTATTACCGGGGCTGCTTGTACTGGTTCAAGAACGCCACCAATGCCAACACCTCCACTAAGGTGAACATATTTTCCGATTTGTGCGCATGAACCTACTGTAGCCCAGGTATCAACCATTGTGCCTTCATCGACATAGGCACCAATATTAACATAAGAAGGCATCATAATGACTCCTCTCGCAAGATAAGATCCATAACGTGCAAGTGCATGGGGAACGACCCGTACACCAAGGTCTTTGTAACCTTTTTTTAATGGAATTTTATCGTAAAATTCAAGAGGGCTAAGTTCCATAACCTTAAGTTCACTTATCAGAAAATACAGAATTACTGCTTTTTTGATCCACTCATTGACTTTCCAGCCATTATCTGAAGGTTCTGCCACTCTTAACTGGCCATTATCAAGATATTTGATGACTGCATTGATTGTATCCCTGACATCATTATCTTTTAGCATTAACCTGTTTTCCCAGGCTTCCTGTATTACGGTCTGGTATATGGTGAACATAATCTGAGTTTTCTCATGCAAAAGTAAGAGAAAAGATTCAAAATCCGGCTAAGATCCCTATAATGCCTGCAAGCAGGCCTACTACAAGATTAACGCTTTTCATAAAGAAGAAGCTTTTTCTGGATTCAGCAAGAAGGGGTAATGCTCCATGCCCATCCTGGACTATTGAATTTGCAATCAAAATACTGAACGGAATTGATCCATTCACAAAAAGAGTCAGGAATATCAGATGCGGTCCTGATTCGGGTATTATCCCAACAAGAACAGCAACAAGGAGTACTAAAAAAAGATTATTTTCCAGCCATTCATTTAGATTCAAAAATTCAAGTCCTGTGTGTATTATAAGGAAAGCTCCAAATGTCCAGAGGAATACCTTAAGGAAATGTCTCCGGATTACATGGCCCCAGAGGTGATTGGTCAAAAAATGGTCAGGTACGGTTGCTGATATAAATACCTCAACCAGTGCAACAAACAGGAAAATTATCCTGCTCCAGTTCCATTCTTCAGGTCCCAGTTCACCACTGAGAATAAAAATTGTAAATATTATTCCTCCTGATAGCAAAACTGCACGTTCAAATGATATTTTTTTTAATTGGGGTAAAATGAGTGAAGGTTCAAAACAGGTGCATTCCGGATCTTGTTCATGCAGAATTAAATGATTGACTGGAAGAAACATCATTGATTTTCCTAAAGGGATCAGGTTTAGTATCAGTCCTGCAGCGATTGAAATGCAAAACAGAACAAGGAATAAGAGGAGGGCTTTTGATGGCATCATTGCAATCATTATAAAAGCCTCATCTCCGGATGAAGCCAACATGGCGGTTACCAGTGCAGAAAAATTTATCAACCGGTGGGCATATAGTGCAACAATTATAAAATTACCAAAGCATCCGGGGATTATCCCCATCAGGGCAGCAAACAGAACCTGCAAAAAGAGATTCTTTTCAAAAGGTTTGCTCCATTTGCCTTTGGTCTGAACAGTCAGGTATTCGATCAATAGCATCATGATCATTACAAATAAGGTGATGATCAGGGCATGTTTAAAAATCTCTGAAAGGAATTGCAGAATGTTATCGAAATGAATATCCCCTCCCAGAAGGCCGTTCATCTGACTGTGTTCATCCATGTTTTTATAAGCTCATTTTTTTGAATCTGAAAATTCTGTAAGGCTTTGGAGGTACAGGATCATAACCATAAGTGCCCCAGGGATGACACCTGATTATTCTTCTGAAAGCGAGATATGTTCCGGTAAAAATCCCATGAATTTTAAGAGCCTCAATGGCATATTGTGAACATGACGGTACATGTCTGCATGAGGGACGTAGCAATGGAGAAATAGTCCACTGGTAAAGTCTTATCGGAAAGACCACAAT
>CAZEKO010000032.1:13059-14842 GCA_964512775.1 uncultured Bacteroides sp.
TAAAAGGAACCATCGGCATTCTTACGGGTGGTGGAGATGTTCCAGGTTTGAATCCGGCTATCCGGGCGATTACAATACGCGCATTGAGGGAAGGATACCAGGTTATTGGTCTAAGGCGCGGATGGGGTGGTCTGCTGGAGTTAATCCGTGATAAAAAAGCCGATAATAGTAACAAATACTTTACCCTCACTGAGGAAATTGTTAATAAGGCAGGCAGAACCGGAGGAACATTCCTGCATACATCAAGAACAAGACCGAGTCATGTTCCACAGGCAATAGTACCCCCTCATTTAAAAGATAAGTATACAAAAGAAATTAATGATATGACACCGGAGATCATTAAAAATCTTGATTTTCTGGGCATTGATTTCCTTATACCAATTGGAGGTGATGATACACTAAGCTATGCGGTAAGAATGTACCAGGAAGGTGTAAAGGTTATTGCTATACCTAAGACAATGGATAATGATGTTCCCGGGACTGACTATTGTATTGGATTCAGTACCTGTGTTACAAGAACAATTGGCCTGTGCAATACACTCAGGACTTCCGCGGGATCGCATGAAAGGATACTGGTAATTGAAGTTTTCGGCCGTTATGCCGGCTTTACTGCTATGTTACCTACAATGGCAGGTGCTGCTAACAGATGTGTAATACCTGAATATAAGTTTAAAGTTGAACGCCTGACCGAGTTGCTTGTGTATGACCGGAACCGGAATCCAAGTAAATACTCTATTGTACTGGTTTCCGAAGGCGCCACAATGGAGGAACATGATGAGATGATTTTTTCTAATACGGAAAAAGATATGTTCGGGCATGCCAAATTAGGCGGAATTGGGGACATAATTTCCGAGAAAATTAAAAACCTTTCCTCAGAATATAATAATGGCCAGCGTATAAATGTCATTAATCAGCGTCTCGGTTATTTAGTCAGGGGAGGTGATCCTGATGCCATTGATTCAATAGTACCTATGGCATACGGGAACCTGGCTCTTGATCTTATATTGAAAGGAATCCATGGACGGCTGGTTGTTTTGAGAAATGGCCGTTATGATAATGCCCCTCTCGATGTGGTGACAAGTTCTAAAAAGCTGGTTGATGTGAAAAAACATTATAATGCGGACAGGTTAAGACCTCATTATAAAAGTTTTGAATTTCAGCCATTATTCATAATGACTGGTAGTGCTTAAAAATCCGCAACTATCTTGAGACGTAAATCCAGGAATCAGGGGCGACTGACAACCTGAATTTTTCTATATTATTCGATGCTTCTCTAAGAGATGTGTAAGATCCGGCTGAAACGAGGTTCCAGTAACGCATCTGGACAATTTCAGTTCTATAACCCATTGCTGTAACTTTTGCAGACCAGTCCTCTGCATATGCAGGATTTTTAAAACTGCCAGTTATAATATAATATGTACCGGTAGCAGCACCTGTATACCTCCTTCCTTTTCCGGAAAGCTGGGATTCATAATAATTAATAATTGAATCAATTTTCGACTGTGATTCCATCTTTATTTTTTCCAGCTCGTAGAAATGTTCACTTTCAATTCCAGCAAGCTCCCTTTCCAGGTTTGCAGTATAAATTTCCAATGTGTCACTTTCTTTCCCAAGTATTTTTTCATTAACGAATTTACATCCGGAAAAGGTGACCAGAGCTAGTATAAGAACGACTGCGATTTTTTTCATTGCTAATGATTTAATTAATATTCAGTTACATTTAATACAAATCTAATCAATTATAATGAATTAACAACCTGTTAATTGATACAGAAAAATCAAT
>CAZEKO010000033.1:0-14761 GCA_964512775.1 uncultured Bacteroides sp.
AGCGAGAGCGAGTACTCTCACTCTTTTTTCTCACTCTCGCTCTCACACTCACACTCACTCTCACACTCACTCTCACACTCATTTCCGGGAGCGAGCAATCTAATTTTTTTCTTTTTAATTTATAATTGCTGCCCTTACGGAATCAAGATGAGCCTTTATTTCATAAGAAGGGATCATCTGGTACACTTTTTCAAGGAGTTCAAGGGCTTCAGTATATTTGTGCTGCCTGTAAAGACCCCAGCCTTTTATGTCAAGAAGAATACCATTGATCGAGTCCTGTTCGAGAGCTGTGTTAATTAGCTCTAATCCTCTGTCTACATTCAAATTATTATCAATCAGGGAGAATGCATAATTATTTATCATTCCCTTATTCCCCGGGTTCAAAGAAATACCTTTTTTAAAGTATTCCTCTGCCTTATTATAATCGCCTGCATCGGAGTAGATCAATGCCATATTGAAATAGCGGTCACCTGCGCCTGATCCCTTTGGATTTTTAATAAAATACTCTTCTGCTCTTTTGATAATTTTGGATTCCTTTCTGTGCTGACCAGTCTTGTTATACGCTTTTAAGAGATAGTGATAATAGAATAAATCGTTTGGTTCAGCCCCCAGCTTTTTATACATCTCCTGAGCTTTTTCAAGTTCAGGTAATGCTTCATCATATTTATTGATGTATATATAAGTATAGGCCAGTAAAAGACAATGCTTTGGATTATTGTCTTCGATTTTCCGAAGTTGTTGCAAATATTTAATTTGTTCTTCAGGTGTCTGGTACAGACTTGCAGACTGATAATCAAGCGTAAT
Organism: uncultured Bacteroides sp.; assembly: GCA_964512775.1. Lineage (GTDB taxonomy): Bacteria > Bacteroidota > Bacteroidia > Bacteroidales > SM23-62 > LJUQ01. Next base: position 805 of record CAZEKO010000033.1, read on the forward strand.
CTGCTCAACCAGCGGCAATTTGTCTCTCTTTAAGATCGCTGATTGCAACCATTTTGTTGCTTCGCCATATTTCCCCATGTTGTAGTTTGCCCAGCAGAGTGTCACAATGGCGTTTACAAAATTAGAATCGATTGACACTGCAATTGAATCCAGTCTTAGAGCGACATTAAAATCAAGATTATATAAAGCCTCCTTTGCCAGAACATGATATCTGTAAGCTTCAGGAGAACTTGTAATATAATGCAACTTATAGGGACTTTCCATTTCAGTCTGAAATGCCTTTTTATCAATCTTCGAAATAAGGAGATAATCCCTGACTCTGATTGACAGTGAATCAATGGTATAAATTATTCTGTCAACAAAACCTTCTTCCTGGAAAGTTACGATCACCTCTTCTGACTCTGAATTAATCAATTGAGCGTTCAGACGGATAATTTCCCCCATCTTGAATATGTTTCCAATCAGAAAGACCTCTGAATCCAGCCTTCTTGATATACCGGAACCTGTATAAGGTGTTATCGAAGAAAAATCTGATATATTCTCACTCTTAATCACATCGCGAACCAGTGCAAAAGGCCTCACATTAAATTCTTCCGGGTAAAACGTCAGACAGGTAACTACCCAGTCCTGGACTCCCACCGTAAGGTAATCCAGGCCAGAATCGTTTGTAAGGTTCCGGAAAGGCATCACAGTTATTGATATCCTGTTATCGGATGATTCCAGGTCCTTTGAAGGGAATTTTTTAAATCCTGAGGGAAATATCAGCTTCAAAACAATTGTCAGTACAATCAGTGCCGTAAAGGTAACAATCCAGAATTTGTTTCCGGCAATAAGTGGTGTTCTTATCACATTTTTCACTGGTTCATCTTTTCCAGTTTCTTTTACCGATTCTGCTAATGCTGATGTCCCTTTTTCAGCCTTATCAGCTGAATTCAGTTTCAGGGCAAAGAGTATTTCGGCAATAGAATTGGCTACTTTATTTATCTGATCCCTGTAGTAGGTATTGTTCAGATTATCCCCGGGATGATCTTCGTTGGCCCTCAGCGGACGATTAACTCCGGGCGATTTATAAACAAAATCAATACTCCTTAATGACCCTCCGAGTTCATTTTCGATAAGCATCGAGTCTTCATGATCAAGTTCGTGAATCCTCACCGGTAATATCCTGCTGGTAAAATTGCCTTTGAGTAATCTTATGTCCCTGCCGAATCTGTCTTCCTTTGCCAGCCTGTTGAATGCACAAAATTCATTCTGCCATGCAAAAGCATTTTTATCGCAGTAGGTTTTTGATAATATCGGGATAAAGATCAGGCATTTCAGCTTGTCCTCAAGCGACCTGTCAACCGAATGAGTTTCAAGAAGGCCATCCCGCGGATCTATGTCGAAATAAACAGAAATCTTATCTTTTATGGTAGCTTCAAGTTCAATGGTCAGGTTATTCACAAAAGTCTTTACCCAGCCGTCATATTTGTTATCACTCTGACGATAACTGATAAATACATCATATTCATATCCCTCAATAAGGCTTGCCATCAGGTTTAACTACTTAATACAAAGTTAATAAAAGGTATGATGCAAATCAATTAATTATCACGCAATTCATCATATAGGCCCGGGTGCTTTCCAGCCTTATTGGCGTTTATCTAATATATTGCTTAAATGCATCAACACTCCTGTACAGCTCAGCAACACTGCTTATGTCGTTACCGATTTGCCTGGAACAAAATTCCTCATCAGAAAGGGGGAAAGGGCTAATGCATTTATTACAGTGATCTTTAGCATTACATATATTACATTTTCTTTGTTCTGATATCATCTGCTGATAATATTCAAAATTCTTAATTAAGGTATTATAAGTTTGTCCAGCTTTGCCAATATTCTGACCATACCAGCATAATCTTACTTCAGATCTGTCGTTTACAAACAATGTGTTTTTCTCACTGCAATTTGCAAGATCTTTTGTCCATTTGCACAGGTTTGCAAAATAAGGGAAAGGCTTTTTATTGATCAGGTAGTTAAACAAATCTTTCTCCTTTTTTACTTCAGAGAAATAAGTGTAAGCCAAGCCTGCATCATTTGAATCTGATTCTTTGCACATAACCTTAATAAAATCAACTTCAGGATTTGTAAGATTCGTTTTTACATGTTTAAAATCACAGATTTTCATGACAATCTTTTCTTTTACAGACCTTAAAAGCGGTGATCGATAACAAACCAGCAATAAGTTGCCGTCTCTTTCCAGATAGCAATCCCTTATATTGAGACTTGGTGTGCAGTATCTTATATAATTTTCATGGTTTTTATCAGAGTTCCCGGATAATGCAGTCTCGTCAGAGTAGATCTGAATTATGGTGCCATTAATTGCCAGGATCATTTTCAGCCAGTCAACAAAATCCCTGTCTGCAGTATCTGAAAACAGAATGACATTGTTAAACCACCCTTTTTTACAATTCTTTTCATGAGCTAAAGATAAGATCCTGAGAGTACTGTTATGAAGAGATTTTTGAGTTTCATGAAACTGGGATTTTGAAGAGATTTTTACCTTGTAAACCACATCGTCGGGATAAATAGTCCTGCTGAAAACAGGATTATTATCAGGAAAATCAACTTTATAACCATATTTTCTATAGGTGTCATAGAGAGGTGTTCCGTGATAAATTGTAAATAAATTTTGTGAATAGGAATCTATATCATGGCAGCTGTCAATTTTTTCTATCGTTTTGTTTGCTTCCTCAAGGGTTTCACCGGGCAGGCCTGTCATAACACTTGAGAATACTTTCCTGATTCCGATTTTTTTAGCATATGCCGTCATTTTCCCAAACTTTTCAATGAACATAGTTTCCTTCTCCAGGGCATCTGAGGGATTATCTTCAGCCTTATGAACCTTGCCAATGATCCTCAGGATTTTTGGAGTCGCACTCTCCAGGGAGAAAGCAATACTAATGAAGCCTGCTTCCTTCATCAGATCCAGTAATTCCTCGTCAGCACAATCACATCTGGTAATACAACTCAGCGAAATCCTGATCCTGTTTTCTATTATTGTCTTACATATTGTTTTAGCTCTCTGCTGTATCAAAGAAAATGCATCGTCATAAAAGTTCAGAACCCGGCCTTCGTCAGAATATCCGGATAAATAATCCAGTTCGCTGATAACTCTTTCAACAGAATGTGTTGTAATTTTTCTTTTAGACAAAACGGCACAATTGCAATAAATACAATGCTGATTGCAGCCCCTTGCCGTTAAAAGACCAGTGGTAAATGCATCAGCACCCGGGATGATACCGCTCAGGTAAGGTGAAGGATACTTATCCAGGTAATCTTGAAATATGGAATTCTCAGCTAATATATTGCTGTCAGGATTAATGATTACACTATCCTCATACCTGTAAGTAACACCTTTTATATTACCCAAATCTGTTTTCACGAAATCAAATTTACTTTCTGTTAACCGGGATAAAAACTGTAAAAATGTCTCTTCACCTTCATTTCTGAAGCATGCATCAATAAATGGATATCTGTTCAGGATAAATTCAGAATAACTGGTTGCGGCGGGACCTCCAAAAACAATAATGATCTTTGGTGAAATAGCCCTGATTTGCCTGGCTATAAGGATAGATGTAAGGAAATTTGTATTGAAGACAGTAAAACCAACAACTCTTGGATTTGTAATTATAATTTCTTTTACACAATTTTCAAGATTAATATGTTCCCTGCAAACATATTGTTCTGCTTTATAACCATGCTGCCGAAGGAAAGAAATTATATAGGCGCTCCCGATATTATAGAAGAAAAAGTTACTTTCAAATCCTCCTCCGGGAGGAAAAATAAAAGCACAATCCAGTTTCTCTCCGGAGATCTTATTCATGACCGGAATTTCAGATGACTATGCAATAAAGTTCATTAAAACATGCACATTATATTGTCATCTTTTAGACCTCATTGAAAAATTCTTACTATGGCTATGGGTATTGGCAGTATAATTCTTTGAGTATATTTCTGAATTTCCTGGTTTGCATAATTTTCCAGTTCTTCGCCCCTTGTTCCTTTATCATATTCGACTTGAATATTTGAAAGAACATTATGGGCATTTTCTTCACCTAAAAATTTTTCAAAAATTTCTTTAAGAGTAATGTCGGCAATCCGATTTGTTTCCATAATACCTCCTCTGATTTAAATGATTATTGGATCAAGATTAAAATATTAAACGGATTGAACTATATTGATGAATTCAATACCCCGGCATTATGTTCTATAAAGATAGTAAAAATATTAGTAATCACATATATAGGGTACGGTTTTTTTGGTTTATTTGTGTAATACCTTTCCCGATTATTATGGCATATTATTTGAGCTGAATTCTGTAGCTAAATTGTACAACCATGAAAACAGGAAAGATATATATGGGAAGCCTATTAGTGGCAGTTGGACCCATCCTTAATACATTCAGTGCCAGTTCACAGGAGAAAGAAATAACAAATGTTCCTCTGGCTTATTTTGCCTTGTCAACTCAATCCAGGACAAGTCAGGGAGTGGATTAAGCTTTAAAAAAAACCTCCTGAAAGATTTTTATTCAGGCGGATTTGTTTGCTGTTGTTTTGGTCTTTCCTAACTTTATTCCAATAAAGAGGATTACAATAATTACGGAAAGGAATGATAAGGAGAATAATATTGATTGCTTTCCTTGCTTCAGTCTCGTTTGTCAGTACAAACGGCCAATGGTATGTTAAAAAGTATAATGTAACCGACATTGATTTTCTTTCAAGGGAACAACTTGATGAGTCATTGAAAGAATCAAAAACTGATCTGTTGTATTCAGGTATTATTTCAGTATCAGGAGCAGGAGTATTTCTGGCGGGAAGATATCTCCCGTACGAGATAGATGATGAATCGTCATTTTTTGAGCAACTCCTGGGGGAAAAAGGGATGAAGAATATATTGATGGTTACAGGAGCAGGTATGGTTGCAGGAGGTGCCGTTGTCTCGATTGTATACCTGGGCAGGATCCTCAGGATTAATTCCGTTATTAATGAATACTTTTCTTTTAACGGATCGATAAAGATATCGCCGTCGATAATCATTGATTACGAGAAGCAGTCATTCAGCCCTGGAATTGCATTGACTTATAACTTCTGAATATTCCCTATAACATAAAATATTATGAAAAAATTTAACCTGTTGACATTAAGCATTTTGGTCGTTATTATTACCATTATTTTTCCGTCTCAGCATGGATATGCTCAATCAGGCATACCTAAACCTGAAGAGCATTTCGGATTTATCCCCGGCTCAGATTATATGCTTTTCAATTATGAGCAGCTGATCGAATACCTCACAAAACTTGATAAAGCGTCCCCGATGCTTAAGCTTGTAGAAAACGGGCAGAGCCCTATGGGCAGAAAAATGTACATAGCATTTATTTCATCCGAAAAGAACATTAACAATCTCGATAAACTCCGTGAAATAAACAGAGAACTTGCGCTTAATCCAAACCTGTCTGAAGCAAAAAGGTCTGAATATATAAAGGATGGCAGGGTGTTCTTCCTGGCAACTCTATCGATGCATTCCACCGAAGTTGCACCGGCGCAGGCAGCTCCGCTGATCGCATACCGGCTCGTCACCTCAAATGATCCGCTTATAAGAAAATACCTGGATGATGTGGTATATATGGTAGTGCCGAACCAGAACCCCGACGGAATGGACATGGTGGTTGAGAACTACAACAAATACAAAGGCACCCAATACGAAGGCGCTTCATTGCCATCGGTTTATCATAAATATGTCGGGCATGATAATAATCGAGATTTTGTAACACTCACACAGGAGGATACAAGAGCTGTAGCACGCATATACAACCTCGACTGGTTCCCCCAGGTGATGATCGAAAAGCATCAAATGGGATCAACCAGCATCCGTTATTATGTTCCCCCTGCTCATGATCCCATTGCTGAAAATGTGGATGCTGAATTATGGACATGGACAGGCACATTCGGAACGAATATGCTGCGTGATATTACAAATGCGGGCCTGGCAGGTGTCGGGCAGAAAACCATTTACGATGATTACTGGCCCGGCTCAACAGAAACCTGTATCTGGAAAAATGTGATAGGCATGCTTACTGAAGCTGCCAGTGTCAGGGATGCATCGCCTGTATATATTGAACCTAATGAATTACAGGTAGGCAAAGGGCTGTCTGAATACGAGAAAAGCATAAATTTCCCGTTGCCGTGGACCGGCGGCTGGTGGCACCTCGGGGATATTGTTAAACTGGAAGTTGAATCAACATTTTCCATTATCAAGACGGCTTCCCTTCATAAAAATGACATACTGAAATTCAGGAATGATCTATGTAAAAGGGAAGTGGAAAAAGGCAAAACAGAACCCCCGTATTATTATATTGTTCCGTCAGAACAGGCAGATAAGAGTGAGCTGATCAATCTGGTTGAACTGATGAAGGAGCATGGTGTAAATACTTTCCAGCTTTCTGAGAATTACACTCTGGGAGGTATAAACCTTAAGGCAGGAGATATTGTATATCCGCTGGCACAGCCGTTCAGGGCTTTTGTAAAGGAAGTGATGGAGAAGCAGGATTTTCCGGTGCGACACTACACTCCGGGAGGAGATGTGATCCGCCCCTACGATGTGACAAGCTGGTCGCTGCCCTTGCACCGTGGACTTGTTTCACATGAAATAAAAATACGTGATGCTGCTTTTGAAGCGAAGCTGAAACCGGTTGAAGGTATATACAATCCTATCCAGGGTACATATAAGCTGCCTGTGATTTTCCCGGTAACCAGCAATGGCAGCTATAAGGCTGCTTTCGTTGCACTGCAGAACGGTCTGAAAGTCAGCCGTCTGACCCAGGAAACAATAATAAACGGCAGGACTTACAGTAAAGGAAGTTTTCTCATACAGGGCAATGATGAGAATTTGTTAAACCGGATTGTTAAAGAATCAAAAACGGAACCAGGCTTTATGCAGGATCCTGGAAAACTGGTGTCATCATCTGTCAGCATGCCCCGGATAGCACTTGTGGAGACTTATTTCAGCGATATGGATGCCGGATGGACCCGTTATCTCTTTGATTCATACCAACTGCCATATACAATACTTCATCCCGATGAGTTTGAAAAAACCGAATTCACAGGAAAATTTGATATTGTAATTTTCCCCTCCTCAGGTAAAACCATTCTAATGAACGGTAAACCCGGAACTGAGACCAGTCCCGCGATGAGCAACTACCATCCCGATTACCAGAAGGGAATGGGTAAAAAAGGATTTGAGAAGCTATTGCTTTTTATCAACGACGGTGGAAAAGTAATTTCATGGGGACAGTCAGCAGACCTGTTTGCCGGATTGCTGGAGATCACCAAGGGCGAAACAAAAGAGGAGTTTGTGCTTCCCTTTACAAATACCGGTGATCAGGCCCGAAGGGATGGTTTATTCATCCCCGGTTCACTGATGCGGATACAATTAAAGCAGGATCATCCTCTGACATGGGGTATGCCGGCAGAGACGGGTGTATTTTACCGCGGTAATCCTCTGTTCAGCACAAGTGTACCGCGGTTTGATATGGACAGAAGAGTGATTGGTGTATTTCCTGAAAAAGATATACTGATGAGCGGCTACTGCGAAAAAGAAGAGAAGCTGGCTGAAAAACCGGCATTGATCTGGATCAGGAAAGGTAAAGGAGAGCTGGTCCTTTATGCATTTAATCCCCAGTTCAGGGCATCAACGCAGACGACATATAAACTGCTGTTCAATGCACTGTTTCCGCTTACTGCTGAATGAAATGCTTTTCAGTATTCGATCGTAAAATCAGTATAATTTTCCGGAGGAGCAGGATCTGCCGTTACCGATTTCACGAATCCGGGTCCCTTTCGGCACCATTCAAGATAATCAAGCAATTGTTCCTGAGATCCTTCAGCTTCTATATAAACACTGCCATCGTATTGATTCTTTACAAAACCTGTAATACCTCTTAATTTCGCTTCTCTGACGGCGCTCCATCTGAATCCGACACCCTGGACCCTTCCTTTGATTTGGATTCTATATAACAGTTTATTCTCCATTCAGATTTTTACCAGATTCAACAGGCAAAGTAAAGTTAATCTTAATTAAGGGTTTAATCCAGTTAATATTTGATTTGTGTCCCAAACTTTCCTAACTTTATCACAATGAAGGATTAACATGGCCAGCCTTATCCCCGGATACGAATACGACATTTTTATCAGCTACCGCCAGAAGGATAACAAGCATGACGGCTGGGTGACTGAATTTGTTGACCAGCTGAAAGGCGAACTGGAATCCACATTTAAGGAAGAGGTCAGCGTATATTTTGATATTAATCCTCACGACGGACTTCTGGAAACTCATGAGGTGGGAGATTCGCTGAAAGAGAAGCTCAAATGCCTGGTCTTTATACCTATAATATCACGAACATATTGCGACCCCAAGTCATTTGCATGGGAACATGAGTTTAAAGCTTTTGTTGACCAGGCTTCTAATGATGAATTTGGTTTAAAAGTAAAACTTCCCAATGGAAATGTGGCAAGCAGGGTATTACCTGTACGTATTTACGATCTTGATCCTGCTGATATAAAACTGTGCGAATCAGTTCTGGGAGGGGTTCTAAGGGGAGTTGAGTTTATTTACAAATCAGCGGGAGTTAACAGACCGCTACGTTCAAAGGAAGAGAATCCGCAGGAAAACCTTAATCATACCATCTACCGCGACCAGATAAACAAAGTAGGCAATGCGATAAAAGAGATTATCAGTGCAATAAGCCAGGACGAAAAGACGGAAGAGGAAATACATAAAGAAGTTTTCAAGCCCGTGTCAGTTCCGAGAGAAAGTCATAAAACGCTAATTATTACAGCTTCAATACTAACTCTGGCATTGATTGTTCTTGGTATTATCTTTATTCCAAAACTTTTTCTGCCCGCAATTCCACTTGAAAAATCCATAGCTGTACTACTTTTCCAAAACTACAGTGGTGATCCAAACCAGGATTATATGAGTAATGGTTTGACTGATGAAATCATCAATCATCTGTATAAGATAAAATCATTCGATAAGGTAGTGTCTTTAAGTTCTGTTTTAACCTATAAAGGAACTGATAAAAGGCTCCCCCAGATCGCCGATGAGCTAAAAGTAAATTATATTCTTGAAGGCACATATAAAAAAATCGGAGACTCTGTAAGGGTGACAGCCCAACTGATCGAGCCAAGAAATGATAAACACTTATGGCAGAATGAATACGACAAAGCATATAAGGAGATTATTTCTATACAAGCAGATATTGCTTTGCAGATTGCAGATCAGGTTAAGGCATTTCTAACAGTTTCGGAAAAACAAAACATTCAAAGAATTCCAACAACTAATCAGGAAGCTTACGATTTCTTACAACAAGCAATAAATCATTTTTATGCTGGAGTACCGTCTATTGAAATAGCAGATAAATTTTTAGAAAAAGGGAAGGATTTGACTTTAAAGGCAATTCAATTAGATCCGAATTATGCGGATGCATATGCATGGGCAGGTTTGTTTTCATTATATGCTGGTGGATATTTTGGAAATAAAGAGACGTCAGTTGCTGCTCTGGAGGCATTGCCTTTCATTGAAAATGCCCTGGAATTGGATCAAAACAATTCTCAAGCTCACTATATTATGGGTCAAATAAATGAATATGCCAGGTGGGATTATATTAAGGCAGAAAAAGAATATTTGAAAGTAATCGAAGTGGCACCAAACAGATTAGAAATTTATAATTTAATTGGTGAGTTCTATGTAAAGATGAATCAATCAGATAAAGCAATATTTTTCACAAAGAAAGCTTTAGAATCAGATTTAACTGATCCTACTTCAGTGTTGATCGAATCATATATTTTATCTGGCAATAAGAAAGAAGCTCTTAATATTATTGAAAAATACCTGAAATCAAAGCGAAATCCAGATCGCCAAAGGATAGGCGAGTGTTTTATTTGGCTGGAAGAATATGATTCTGCAAGATTTTACCTCGAAATGGCACTTAAGTCTGAAGTACCTGAAATGTTAGTGCCAAGGTTTCAGGCATGTCTTGCATTGGCATTCAATAAAACAAAGAATTATCAGCAAGCACAGACAATTATTAATCAGCTTATAAATATAAGCAAAGAAACTTCTGCTATGAGTCCGGATTATTTTATCGGTTGGTATTGTAGTAGAATAGGAGAGGTAGATTCTGCCTTTTACTGGCTTGAAAGGGCTTTTCAAAGTCGAAGTGCGGAAATGCCGTGGTTAAAAGTTGATCCTGCATTCAAAAACCTTAAAAATGATAAAAGATACTGGGATCTGTATGAGCGAACAGGACAAAAAGCTTATGATGATTATCTTAAAAGCATAAAAGACTAACGAACTTAGCTTTAATAGAATAACATTTAATATGGCAAGCCTCATCCCAGGATATGAATACGACATCTTTATCAGCTACCGCCAGAAGGATAACAAGCATGACGGCTGGGTAACGGAATTTGTTGACCAGCTGAAAGGCGAACTGGAATCCACATTTAAGGAAGAGGTAAGTGTATATTTTGATATCAATCCTCATGACGGACTTCTGGAGACTCATGAGGTGGAAGATTCGCTGAAAGAGAAGCTCAAATGCCTGGTCTTTATACCGATAATATCCCGGACATATTGCGATCCCAAATCATTTGCATGGGAACATGAATTCAAGGCATTTGTTGGCCAGGCTTCTAATGATGAATTTGGTTTGAAAGTAAAACTCCCCAATGGAAATGTGGCAAGCAGGGTATTACCTGTACGTATTTATGATCTTGATCCTGCAGATATTAAACTCTGTGAATCAGCGTTGGGAGGAGTTCTCAGGGGGGTTGAATTTATTTACAAATCAGCAGGAGTAAACAGGCCATTGCGTTCGAAGGAAGAGAATCCGCAGGAGAACCTTAATCATACCATTTACCGCGACCAGATAAACAAGGTCGGCAATGCCATAAAAGAGATAATCAGTGCAATAAGCCGGGGTGAACAAAAGGAAGAGGAAACACATAAAGAAGCTTTAAAGCCAGTTTCAGTTCCGAGAGAAAGTCATAAAACGACAATTTTTACAGGATCAATTATAACACTGGCATTAATTATACTTGGATTAATCTTTATTCCAAAACTTTTCAAATCCTCGGTACTGATTGAAAAATCAATTGCAGTTCTTCCATTTGATTTATTGAGTGCCGAGCCTGAAAAGCAACAATATCTGGCCGATGGCATGATGGATGCCATTCTTCTTCATCTTTCCAAAATTGAAGATCTGCGTGTAATGTCAAGAACTTCAGTGGAAAAATACCGGGAACATGGTAAAACGAGTCCTGAAATTGGACGGGAACTTGATGTGGAGTACCTGCTTGAAGGAAGTTTTCAGAAGTCAGGGGACAATGTCAGGCTCATTGTCCAGTTAATCAGGGCAAATAAGGATGATCATATATGGTCAAACGAATATGACCGGAACTGGAGTGATATTTTTACTGTACAGAGTGAGGTAGCACAGGCAATCGCCAGGGAACTGAATGCTGTAATTACTCCTGAGGAAAAACAATTAATTGAAAAAACACCCACAGAAAACCTTACCGCTTACGATTTCTATCAGAGAGGGAAAGAAGAACTTGAAAAATACTCTTCAGGTAATATCTCAACAAGAAAAGCAATTGAAAGAGCTGAAGAGATGTTCAACAAAGCACTGGAAAATGATCCCTCATTTGCACAGGCATATCTTGGATTGGCCAGAGTATACAGGGAAAAGCATTATTGGAGCGAATATTTTATAGAGAACTTTCTGGATTCTGTCCTGATACTAACAGATAAAGCCCTTTCTTATGACGATAACTTAGCTGAAGCATATGCTATCAGGGGAGTGTATTACCGGGACATTGGTAAACCTGAACTAGCTGTAAAAGAAATAGATAAAGCCATAGAATTAAATCCCAACGACTGGTCGTCTTATTTGATGAAAGCACAAAATTCCGGTGATGATATATTAAAAGGTATTGAAAATTATCATAAAGTGTTATCTCTTAACAGAGGATCAGAATTACCTCGATATTTAAGGTCTGTCAGTCAATTATATCTGGATGCTGGTTTTATTAAAGAAGCAGAAAGTTATTTGAAGGAAGCTTTAAAACTGGACGACGATTCATTAAGTTATTATTATAATTTGGGTTCTATTTATACATGGAGCGGGGATAATAATAAAGGGCTTGAATATACACAAAAAGTATATGCAAAAGACTCAACTCATATGGACAACCTGCATCTTATGGGACATCTATATATGTTTTTACATCAGTATGATAAATCACTAAAATATTTCAAAAAGTATATTAAGAACCTTGAGGCCAGCGGAAGCCTTAATCTCCTTGATATGGAAAATCTTGGATATGCTTACTGGCAGACCGGGAATAAGGAGGAGGCTGAATCCTATTTTAACAGGGAGATAGATTATTGCAACAAGGCAATTGGTCTTGGAAGATCATTCGGGAATATTGGTGCATATTACGAACTTGCTGCTATATATGCTGTTAAGGGAGAAAAGGACAAGGTATATAAGAATCTGAAAGTTTATGAAGAAAGACAGTACTTTACCTCCATGTATGTATATCTTCTAAAGAATGATCCAATGTACGACAACTATAGGAATGAGCCTGAATTTCAACAAATTATCAGGAATGTAGATGCTAAATTCCAGACTGAACATGAAAGAGTAAGGAAATGGCTTGAGGAGCAGGGAATGCTTTGAAGAAGGAAGAGGAGAATGGGGGAAGGGGAGAAGGGGTGAAGAGAGAAATCAGATTTTGAAAAAGGGATCTTAACATGTCGCTCCTACGGGGTATGTTATGCATACCACAGTCTCTCGCGGTTGCCGAGATTTGCCAGGATATTTATTGTAGTATTTACATCATCCACAATCTGGAAATCATACATTCCAAGGCATACAAAATCAGCACCGTTTTCAAAAGCCCACCTGATACCGTCAGCCGGCCGGATTGCACCAGCGGCAAGTACCTTGAATCCAAAAAAGGGAACATCAGTTGATTTGAAGAATTCAATGGTCTGCTCACTGAACTGATCCCACATATTGTCGTTCCATTTGTTGCGGTCTGTTATTGGCGTCGCTGAATAATTTGTGTAATCCGTCCTGTATTCACGCGGAGTCGCTGACCAGTAATTGTCGTGGTGAAAAGTCTTGAAATAGAAATCAGGTTTGATGCCGGCTCTTATTGAAGCCTCCAGGCTCTTTAATGAATGTGCGCCGACACCTGCAGGAATGCCCTGGCTCTTTATATAATCAATAGCTGCCGCCAGAACATCCATTGCATTGTTTCTGGCAAGACCGTCCACATTTTCTCCCTGGATATAGATAAAATCAACTCCGTTATCGATAGCCTTCTTTACAGGTGCAAGCCTGTCTCCGGACGAGCCGGTCATGCACTGGCAGTTGTAAAGCATTTTGCTTCCGGTCTCCTTTTTGAATTCATTGAGAGCCCTGTACTGAAATTCACCGACGTTGCACAGATTGATGCCGGCTTGTTCGGCAATCGCCCATGTCTCTTTCATTTTTATTTCAGTATGCCACAATTTGCTCAGCTGGCCGACATAGGAAAGATCCCTTGAGTGCGCCCATCCTCCCATAGGGTTGCATCCCAGCACAAGCCTGCTGATCTCATATTTGCCAAGCTTGCCTTTGGGAAGCACTCCAGTGACTTTTTTCAGGGAAGCCTTTGCCTCCTGAGTAAGGTAGTCCTGCTCTTTCAGTGAATTCCTGGCAGCGGGGGATATAATTGAAAAACTGCCTGCAAAGGGAAGGGCTATTAGTCCCTTCAACAGATTCCTTCTTCTTTCCGAAACTCCTGATTTTTTTCTCATATTATTGGGATAAAGCTGTATATCAAAAGTACTAAAACCGTTCTGA
>CAZEKO010000034.1:0-14074 GCA_964512775.1 uncultured Bacteroides sp.
GTACATTCATATTTCAATCCCTATCACTCACCTTATGATGCTTTTATTAATTATATGAATATATTGAGTGATTTTATCATAAGGGTAGATGCTGCGGTTCCCGAAACAGATAAAGAACAGGAAATAGCAAATCTCACCAGTATTATTAATGAAAAGGATGAACTGATCGCCAAATATTCAGCAGAACTTGAAAGGTTAATTTCAGGTGAATCTGTTCAAGAAACTAAAAAGACAAAAAAAACACTCCCGAAAGCAAAAAGTTCAAGGAGAGGCAGGCCTCCTAAAAAAATACAAAAATCAAAAGCCACAACCAGGGTTAGTAATAAACTTAATAAAAAATCAAAGACCCGGAAAAAGTAACTCCTGAAATTCTATCTTTGCAGCTTATATTTCACAAGAAATGGAAAAGAGGTTTCTGGTTCCTGACTATCTGTTCGAGGTAAGCTGGGAGGTTTGCAATAAAGTAGGAGGTATTCATACTGTTCTTTCTACAAAAGCCAAAACATTACGGGATGAATTAAATGACAGGCACATTCTGATAGGCCCTGATGTCTGGAGAGATTCAGAAGAAAATCCCGAGTTTGAGGAAGATATTAATCTATATACCGAATGGCAGTTAAAAGTATTCCGTGAAGGACTTCGTGTTAAAGTTGGACGTTGGAAAATAAGTGGAACCCCGATAGCGATCCTCATAGATTTTACCACTTTCATGTCCAGAAAGGACGAAATTTTCAGCAAACTCTGGGAAGGTTACAAGCTCGACTCTATTTCAGGACAGTGGGATTATGTTGAACCCACCTTATTTGGTTACGCAACCGGTTGTGTCATCGAAAGTTTTATCAGGTTTAATCTTAATCCCAGGACCAGGGTGGTAGCTCATTTTCATGAATGGATGACAGGGTCAGGATTATTGTATCTGAAAGAACATGTTCCCCAGGTAGCAACTGTTTTTACAACCCATGCTACCGTCATCGGAAGGTCCATTGCAGGTAACCAGTTACCGCTTTACGGACAACTCAACCAATATGACGGAGATGCAAAATCAAACGATTTTAATGTTGTATCAAAACAATCTCTTGAAAAGCTTTCCGCACAGAATGCTGACTGTTTCACAACAGTTAGCGAAATAACAGCAAAGGAATGTTCCCAGTTTCTGAAGAAAGATGTAGATCTGATAACACCGAATGGTTTTGAAGATTCATTTGTTCCCCAGGGAAAAGAGTTTAAAAAGAAAAGGGAAGAAGCGAAAGCCTTAATGATTAAAGTATCTGAGACAATCATTGGTTACAAACTCTCATCGGAACCTTTAATAATTGCCACAAGTGGGCGTTATGAATTCAGAAACAAAGGTCTTGATGTTTTTATTGACACACTGGGTGAACTAAATAAGAAGGAGCTTTCAAAGGAAGTATTGGCTTTTATACTGATTCCCGCTCATCATTATGGTCCAAGGAAAGATCTTATTGAGGCCATAAATTCAGGACAATTACTGGAAAGTAATGTCTCCTGCCAGACACACAATCTACATAATCCGGAATCTGATCCGATTTTGAACAGGTTAACAAAACATGGACTGAATAATGAAAAATCAGATAAGGTCAAAGTGATCTTTGTCCCATCATACCTGAATGGCAACGATGGAATTTTCAATAAGACTTATTATGATGTCTTAATAGGTACAGATCTCACTGTGTTTGCTTCCTATTATGAACCCTGGGGATATACACCGCTGGAAAGTCTTGCATTCAGCGTGCCAACTATTACAACATCTCTGACAGGTTTTGGCCTCTGGGTCAGGAAAAATTACCAGAACCCTTCATCAGCATTGACCATAGTTGACAGGGATGACACCAACTTTAGTGAAACTGTATCGGGAATAACTAATGTCATTTTAAATTTCAGCAATTTTTCAGCTGATGAAACAGAAAATGCAAGAAAATCTGCCTTTGAAGTATCCAGAATTGCATTATGGAAAAATTTTATTGAATATTATCGAATTGCTTATGATACTGCACTTTACCTGGCGGTTCACAGATCCAACTTGTTCTTTGATATAACCAGGCCAGAGTTTATAGCAGACCAGATAGTTTCCACCAAGCCTGACTGGAAAAAATTCATGGTTGAAGAAAACATCCCAAAAAAGTTAAAGGCTCTCGAAGATTTATCAAAAAATCTATGGTGGTCATGGAATAATGATGCTATTAAACTTTTTAGTTCAATTGACTATGAACTCTGGGAAGAGTCAAACCAGAATCCGATCATTTTTCTTCAAAAAATTTCTTTGAATCAGCTTAATAAATTGGAAAATGATAAGGATTTTATTAAACAACTGGAAAAAGTAAATTCAGATTATTATCAGTACATGAATGCTGTTACTGATAAAAAAGGCCCGAAGGTAGCTTATTTCAGTATGGAATTCGGACTTCATGATTCATTGAAGATATATGGCGGAGGCCTAGGTCTGCTCGCCGGAGATTACCTGAAAGAAGCAAGTGATTATAATAGAGATATTGTGGGGATCGGGTTACTTTACCGGTATGGGTATTTTACGCAGATAATATCGGCAAAAGGAGAACAGATAGTATCGGATGATCCTCAGGATTTCTCCACTACTCCAGCTTTACCGGTAAGAGATGTAAATGGCAACTGGATGTCAGTATCCATTAAACTGCCCGGAAGAATGCTTGTAGCAAGGATATGGAAAGTTAATGTAGGCAGGATTGAGCTCTATTTGCTGGATACTGATTTTGAAGATAATATTATGCAGGACAGGGCAATTACTCATTTTCTTTATGGTGGAGATGAAGAAAACCGGTTTAAACAGGAATTCCTGCTTGGGATTGGTGGCATAAGAGTTCTGAACGTACTGAAAATTAAGCCCGACCTTTTTCACTGCAATGAAGGACATGCGGCTTTTATTGGGCTTGAAAGGCTGAGGGAAATAATACATGAAAATAACCTGACTTTCCAGGAGGCCCTGGAAGTCGTCAGATCATCAGCTCTATATACTACCCATACGCCGGTTCCGGCCGGGCATGATACTTTTGATGAATCTCTTGTGCGGATGTACATGTCGCATTATCCCGATCGCCTTAAGATAACATGGGCTCAGTTTATCCGGCTTGGCAAATCGAATCCTGAAGATAAAAATGAACGGTTTTCGATGAGTTATCTGGCTATTAATCTTTCTCAGGAGTTGAACGGAGTCAGCCGTTTACATGGAACCGTAACAAAAAAAATGTTTGCCAGCCTTTGGAAAGGATACACCTCTGATGAGAATTATGTGGGATATGTCACTAATGGAGTGCATTTATCAACATGGACATCCGGTGAGTGGATCAGCCTGTATAAAAATGAGCTTGATCCCGATTTCCTGGAAAAAGAATCTGATAGAGAGATGTGGAAGAAAATTAACAAGGTACATGACCAGGTTATTTGGAAGTTACGGAATAGTCAAAGGGAAAAACTGATCCTGTATATCAAAGAAAGAATAAAAACTGCCATGTCAAAACGACTTGAACCTCCCAAGATAATGATGGAATCTGAGGAGAAGTTCAACAGTAATACTCTTACAATCGGATTTGCAAGGCGTTTTGCAACTTATAAAAGAGCTAGTTTGCTTTTCCGGGATATTGATAGACTGGCAGAGATTGTTAACAATCCGGAAATGCCTGTTCAATTTGTTTTTGCCGGAAAAGCACATCCCAGGGACAAAGCCGGACAGGAACTGATAAAGATGATTGTTGAAATGTCGAGAAGATCGGAATTTATCGGCCGCATAATTTTCCTCCAAAACTATGACATGAGCCTGGCTCAAAAACTGGTACAGGGGGTGGATATATGGATGAACACTCCTGCAAGACCCCTTGAAGCCTCGGGCACCAGCGGAATGAAAGCGATAATGAATGGAGCATTACATTTCAGTGTACTTGACGGTTGGTGGGCAGAAGGATATGTTGAGGGCGCAGGATGGGCATTATCAGAAGAAAGGACTTTTGATGATCCGGATTTCCAGGATGAACTCGATGCAGAAGCTATATATGACCTTCTTCAATATGAAATAGCACCAATGTTCTATAAAAGAAATAAGGATGGTGTACCTGCAGAATGGGTCGATTATATTAAGAAATCCATAGCAGAAATTGTTCCCAATTTCACAACGAACAGAATGTTTATTGATTACGAGGAGAAATATTATAAGAAATTATATAAGAGAAATGTGAAGTTGAAGAAAAATGATTTTCAGCTGGCAAGGGATCTCTCACTATGGAAAAAACATGTAGCACGATCATGGAGTGGATTAAAAATTGTTTCTTACCGCCATCCTGATATATCGAAAGAAGCAGTCACCCTTGGAGAAGGCTATGAAACAGAAGTAATCCTTGATCTTAATGGGTTATCCCCACAAGATATTGGTGTAGAAGTTGTGATAAGGAATTTTGAATATGATGATAACGGGCAAGAACATACCTTCTCACAGGAGTTAAAGTTTCATGAAATGAGCAACGGTACTGCAATTTACAGGGGGACCATAACACCTGCTAAACCAGGGGTTTTCGAATATGGCATCAGGATCTTTGCAAAGCATGATGAATTACCTCACAGGCAGGATTTTGCACTTGTCAGGTGGATATAAGCAAATTATTCGAAAATCTTTTTACTTATAAATCTTTTAAATACCAATACTGTTCTGGCTGGGAGGTAAATCTTCAGCATATGCCTGGGTGCAGTGGCATAATCGGGAAAAGAATAGTACATAATCGAAGTATCAACAAGCCCCTGTCCGCCAAATTCTTTTGCATCTGAGTTAAGAACAATCTTGTATTTCCCTGGTTCCACACCAAATCCATAATCCGTAAAAGAAGTTAACGGATTGAAATTAAATGCAAATACAAGCATACCACGTTCAAAGAAGAGCACATGGTCACCATTATTAGCATTAATGAGCCTTGGCCATTGATCTTCAAGAATTTTCTCACTGCGGATAAGCCTGATCATTTCACGGTCAAAAGCGCCAAGATATTTATATTTCAGTGCAGGGTGATCGACTAGACTCCACTGCCTCCTTGCATAATGATACGACCAGTTATTACCCTGCCTGGGAAAATCAATCCATTCGGGATGACCAAACTCATTTCCCATAAAATTAAGATAACCTCCTCCTGAAGTTGCTATAGTTATTAACCTGATCATTTTATGTAAAGATAAACCCCTGTCAATCACCAGGCTTTGACTATCAATGTTCATATGATCATACATATCTTTGTCGATAAGCCGGAAAATTATTGTCTTGTCTCCCACAAGAGCCTGATCATGAGATTCAGCATAACTGATAGTTTTTTCATCACTCCTCTTGCGTGTAAGTTCATAATAGATCTCTTCAAGGTTCCATGCTTCATCGGGTCTTTCCTTAATAATTTTAATCCAGTAATCGGGGGTTCCCATTGCCAGGCGGTAATCAAATCCAATGCCACCATCCTGTATGGAAGCAGCAAGTCCCGGCATACCACTCATTTCCTCAGCGATGGTCATTGATCCGGAATTTACCTGCTTTATTAGTTTATTAGCTAATTTGAGATAAGTAATAGCATCTTCATCCTGCTGGCCATCAAAATACATATCATAATTGGTGAAATCACGGGATAATCCATGATCGTTATACAGCATACTGGTCACACCATCAAAACGGAATCCGTCGAACATAAATTCCTCAAGCCAGTATCGGCAATTAGAAAGGAGGAAATGAAGAACTTCGTTTTTCCCGTAATTAAAACACAGTGAATCCCAGGCAATGTGTTCCCTCCTGTATCCATCATGAAAATACTGATATGGAGTACCATCAAATTTTGCGAGCCCTTCAACTTCATTTTTAACCGCATGGGAATGGACCAGGTCCATGATCACCGCTATACCAAGTTCATGAGCTGAATCAATCAATTTTTTAAGTTCTTCAGGAGTACCGAACCGGGAAGATGGGGCAAAAAAGCTGGATACATGATATCCAAAAGAACCATAATAGGGATGTTCCTGGATTGCCATTAATTGGATTGTATTGTAACCTCCCTGTGCAATCCGTGGAAGGACATGCTGCCTGAATTCTTCGAAAGAGGCAACTTTGCCTTCTTCAGAAGCCATCCCAACATGAGCTTCATATATGACAGGTGGTTGTTTGCTGGTATTAATCCACCTGGTGCCTGATGTATAAGGCACTTCAGGAGCCCATATCTGTGCATTAAAAATCAATGTTTTTTTGTCCTGAACCACCCTGTTTGTCCAGGCAGGAATCCTGTCACCCCGTCCTCCATTCCAGTAAACGGAAAGTCTGTAATAGTTTCCATGATGAAGCCGTTCAATAGGCAATATGATTTCCCAGGTACCATTTCCCTTTTTATCAAGCAGATATTCGGGACGTTCTTCCCAGTTTGAAAAATCTCCGATAAGGAATATCTTTTCGGCATTTGGAGCCCATTCCCTGAAAATCCAGCGATCATGATTACGGTGAAGGCCAAAATAAAGATGTCCGGATGCGAATTCTTTTAAAGTAGGAAAATCCCTGGTGAGTTCCTGTTCTTTCCGGATGGCCCGTAAATGACGTTCATTAATCTTTTGTGAAAACGGTTCGAGCCATGGATCATTCCGTATTACTGCTAATTTTTGCATACAGACAAACCTTTAACACACTAGTCTTTACCAAAAATAAGGAGATATTCAGAATAAAACATGTGTTGCCCCGTTTTTATTATTTTTGCAATTTCAATTTACAAAACAATTGAAAATTTATTATAACACGGATAATCTTAAAATTGAACGACCTGTTGTCACAGTAGGAATCTTTGATGGTGTCCATAAAGGACATAAGTTTATTATTGAAAAATTATTTGAGATTTCGAAAATCATGAATGGCAGTCCGGTTATAGTCACTCTATGGCCTCATCCAAGGCATATCCTGAATAATAATTCTTCTGAAACCAGGCTAATTACAACATTTGAAGAAAAGATAAAGATCCTCTCTGGGCTTGGAGTTGAAAATCTGATTGTCAAAGATTTCACTCCTGAATTAAGCCGAATGACAGCATGTGTGTTTATAGAAAAAGTTCTGGCAGGAGAAATAGGCATCCGGCACCTTGTTATGGGATATAATCACCGTTTTGGTTCAGACCGTGAAGGTGATATCAGGAAAATAAGGAATTGTGCTGAAAAATTCAGTATTACTGTGGAACAGCTGGAACAGTTTAGTGATGGAGAAAAAGAAATCAGCTCCTCTGAGATCCGGAAAGCATTAAGGAAGGGAGATGTTAAATCTGCAGGGAATATGCTGGGACACCATTTTTTTATATCCGGATCAGTCATAGGTGGCAGCCGGGTGGGACGATCCATAGGTTTTCCTACTGCTAATATCACTCCTGGACATTTTCTTAAAATACTTCCACGGGATGGTGTTTATGCTGTTGAGGTTGAAATCGGAGATGACCGGTTTCCGGGAATGTTGAATATAGGAATTCGTCCAACAGTTAACGATAATCCCGACCATAAAACAATTGAAGTACATATAATTGATTTTGAAAAGGATATATATGGACAGCAGATTCATCTCCATTTTATGGAAAGAATCAGAGATGAGATGAAATTCCGGTCAGTTCAGCATTTAAAGGAGCAACTGATAAAAGATAAAGCGACTGTCATAGATATTTTAAAAAATAATACAGGGGTGCTCAATTAATTATAAATTTGCAGAAATTTAATAAAAGATGAAATCAGCTGATTTTATTACGGAAACTTTACCATATAAGGTAAAGGATATCAAACTGGCAGAATCGGGCAGGAAAGCTATAGAAATTGCAGAAAAAGAAATGCCCGGCTTAATGTCGATCCGTAAAAAATATATTCCCTTACAACCACTTAAGGGTGCAAGAATAACTGGTTCATTACATATGACAGTTGAAACAGCAGTCCTGATTGAAACCCTGACTAAACTTGGGGCAGATGTGAGGTGGGCAAGTTGTAATATTTTTTCCACTCAGGATCATGCAGCCGCAGCAATAGCAAAAGCCGGAGTACCAGTATATGCCTGGAAGGGGGAGACACTCGAAGAATACTGGTGGTGTACCGAACAAGCTTTGACTTTCCCGGGAGGGAAAGGTCCAACTACGATAATTGATGATGGGGGAGATGCTACTTTGCTGGTACATAATGGATTTTGGGCTGAAGAGGACTCATCATTGGTTGATGCTAAACCATCCAATAAAGAGGAAGCCGTTATCCTGAAAAAGTTAAAGCAAACCCTTTTATCTGATGGCGGTAAATGGCATAGGATGGTTAAAGAAATACGTGGTGTTTCTGAAGAAACCACTACAGGAGTGCACAGACTCTACCAGATGTATGAAAATGGCAAACTCTTATTCCCGGCAATAAACGTAAATGATTCTGTTACAAAGTCAAAATTCGATAACCTTTATGGATGCAGGGAATCACTGGCCGATGGTATAAAACGAGCTACCGATGTTATGATAGCAGGTAAAGTTGTGGTTGTGCTTGGTTATGGTGATGTAGGGAAAGGATCTTCCCGGTCAATGAGGGCATACGGAGCAAGGGTTATTGTGACAGAAATAGATCCGATTTGTGCTTTACAGGCAGCTATGGAAGGATTCGAGGTAAAAACCATCGAAGAAACCATTGGTGAAGGGAATATCTTCGTCACTGCAACCGGGAACAGGGATGTAATCACAGTTGAACATTTAGCCAGGATGAAGGACCAATCAATCGTATGCAATATAGGCCATTTTGATAACGAAATACAGGTTGATCAGCTTAATGATTTTCCTGGTATTGAAAAAATCAATATTAAACCCCAGGTTGATAAATATATCTTCCCGGATGGACATGCAATTTACCTTCTCGCTGAAGGCCGGCTTGTAAATCTGGGTTGTGCAACCGGACATCCTTCTTTCGTTATGAGTAATTCTTTTACTAATCAATCACTGGCACAGATTGATTTGTATAAGAATGACTATAAAATTGGGGTTTACCGGTTACCAAAAAAACTGGATGAAGAGGTGGCCAGACTTCATCTTGAACACCTTGGAGTGAAACTTACAAAACTAAGCAAGAAGCAATCCGATTACCTGGGAATTCCGGTGGAAGGCCCATACAAACCAGATCATTACAGGTATTAATTTTTTATATATAACTGGTTATTCCTGACAAAGTTGGAGTATTGCTTCAGCGCTACAGCTGCGGGCCCTGAAACAGGTGAGGCTTCAAGCAGTATATTAAATTCCGAACTACAACAGGGACATTTAGGGACCAGCCAGGTATCATCCATCTCAAGGGCACAATAGTCGGTGGATGCCTTAAAAGTGCACGTCATATCATAAACTGCAAATTCATTTGTCCCCAGGCGGTATAATATTAAACCATTTCCTGCAATAGCCTGTCCAAGCGAAATTGGAGAGTATCTTGAAGAAGCAAACGTGAGTATGCCCATTCCCTGGGGATTGGGTGTAAGGATTGCGGTTTCACCGACCCCCACATAAGAAAGATCTGCCTGAAGATCAAGAACAAGATCTACAGGAACATAAGGAACTTGATCCCTGATATTGTCCTTGCAGGATATATTAATAATACATGTAAAAATCAAAGAAAAAAGAAATAACTTTGAAAGATTAGAATTCATTCTTTTGATAATAATGGTACAAAATTAAGTAAATTGCATTTGAGAAGACTAATACTTTTAATTCTGCTTTCA
Source organism: uncultured Bacteroides sp. (assembly GCA_964512775.1). GTDB lineage: Bacteria > Bacteroidota > Bacteroidia > Bacteroidales > SM23-62 > LJUQ01. The sequence continues at coordinate 9,746 of CAZEKO010000034.1, forward strand.
TTATTTGTTGCAATACCATTGCAATCTCAATCAGGGAAAGCCAGACATGCAATTAAGAAACAAGAGAGGACTGAAAAATCTTTAGAAAAGCAGTACGAGAAAAGCAGGAAAACAGCACTTAAACATAGATATAAAATCCAATCCCCGGAAGTTAAGGAAAGGATGAAGGCTTCACGAAAAAAAGTTGATCAGTACCACAAACAAAAAAATAAACCAGTATTTAAAGATCTTTTTAAAAGAAAAAAAAGAAAAAGATGAAAATGGATGTTGATTCAATAGTAGTAATAATAGTAAGCATTTTATTTCTTATTATAAGCGGACTGACAAAACGAAGGAAGAAAAAACCTGCTGTCAAATCGAGTCTTCTATCAAAGCAAACTTCTAATCAAAGGATTACAGGTAAGGGATTATTAAATCAAACAGTGTCAATGATCAACAATCCCTTGATCAACAATCCCTTCGACAAACTTGAGAAAATGTTCAATATTCCTGAACAGACAGACAGTCAGGAGGGTGAATCTCTTGAAGTAGGAGCAGAACAGGAACCAGGCCTTACTGAGGTGGTGACAGATAAAAAGGCCACATCACAAGAGGTATCTCTGAAACAAGAAGCACAATCTCTCGAAGTAATTGTAGATGAAGTAGCAGAATATTTGAAGGAGAAAGAGATCTCAAAGACAGCTATAAAAACGGGAAAACAGTTTGATGAGATGGATTTAACCCGGCAAGAAAAAGAAACTGGAGATAACCTGGAACGAAAACGGAAAGCTAAAATCCCATTATTTGAAAATGTTGATGATATTAAAAAGGCTGTTATCTATTCTGAGATTCTAAACAGAAAGGAATACTGATTACTGGTGTTATAAAAATATTTTTACTTAAATTTGTTTTTTCAAAGGGTTCCGGTATTGGATTTTAAATGCCGGAACTCTTTTTTCTTATATCATAATATGAGTTTTAATTATGGGAAATGCGGCCTATATAACACGGGAAGGATTGGATAAATTAAGGAAGGAGCTGGATCAGCTGGTAAATATTGAACGTCCGGCTATTTCAAGATTAATTAGTGATGCCAGGGATAAAGGAGATCTGTCTGAAAATGCAGAATATGCAGCAGCCAAAGAGGCTCAGGGAATGCTTGAAATGAAAATTTCCAATCTGGAAACTATAATTTCAAATTCACGTGTTATAGATAATTTCAACCTTGATAATTCAGAGATCAGGTTGTTGAACAGGATCCGGATTAAAAACAGAGGGACAAACACTGTTATGGAATATGTTATTGTTCCGGAGTCTGAAGCCGATCTTAAAAATGGAAAAATCTCCATTGGGACACCTATTGCTCAGGGACTTCTGGGGAAAAAGGTAGGAGATGTAGTAAATATTAAGGTGCCTTCAGGAGAGATTGCGTTAGAAATTCTGAATATATCTTAAAAATATGGCTTCAATATTTACCCGTATTGTAAATGGAGAGATACCATGTTACAAAATATGCGAGGACGATAATTACCTTGCATTTCTTGATATCAATCCTCTGGTGAGAGGTCATACACTTGTTATTCCTAAAAAAGAGATTGATTATCTATTTGATCTGGATGATGAACTTCTGGCAGGCATGTCCGTGTTTGCAAAAAAGGTTGCACGCGCTATTAACCGGGTAATTGATTGCAAAAGAGTGGGTGTTGTTGTACTTGGACTTGAGGTTCCTCATGCACATATTCACCTGATACCCATCAACTCCTTATATGATACTGAATTTTCAAGGCCTAAACTGAAGCTTCCACCAGATGAATTAGAGCAGATAGCGGAAAAAATAAAGAATGCACTTGCAGATTAATCGCTGAGGTTTCTATATCAGCCTCCCTGGATTTTTTTTAAGATAATCATTCCAGTTTTTATAAGAAGTTTCTGATGAGGGTAATTCTTTTTGAAAATAATGACATACTGCAACTGCCAGTCCATCTGTCGCATCCAGTTTTGAAGGCATCTCTCTGATTTCCAACAACTTCTCAAGCAGGGTAGCAACCTGCTCCTTGGATGCACCACCTTCTCCTGTGATTGCCATTTTTATTTTTTTCGGAGCATACTCAAATATAGGAAGGTCTCTTGATAAAGCAGCAGATATTGCTACACCCTGGGCACGGCCAAGTTTTAACATCGACTGTATATTCTTGCCATAAAAAGGCGATTCAATGGCCAGTTCATCCGGATGGAACCGGTCAATCAAATCCGTGGTATATTCAAAGATTTTCCTGAGCCGTACGAAATGGTCTTTAATCTTCCTTAATTCGAAAGCTCCAAGTGTAATTAGTTCAGGCTTCTTTTCATGATCGCGAATCAGTCCATAACCCATAACAGTCGTGCCGGGATCAATTCCAAGTATGATCCTTCCTTCCTTCAAATTATGTGAATTAAATTGCACCTATAGCAGCTCCCTGACCGCCACCGGATTTCCAGGGGAAAGATGATGAATAAGATTTATGTTTACCTGAAAACGTACCATTTTCAATGAAATATAATACTTCCTTAAGGCAGTCTTCTTCAGGACTTCCAAATGCTTCATCAAGGTCATCTGCAACAAAATAATCAGGTGGCAGCCCTTCAAAAAATTCCCCCTCATGGTCCCGATTGTACATAAAATAAGTAATTGGTACGAGTGTATAGTCTGTAAATTGTTTAGCTATCATACCTACAGGTTTTCCATGTGTGGTATCACCTACAATAACCATATCGATTTTATCGACATATGGTTTGATCGAATTGATCAATACTTCACTTGCCGATGCAGTAGATCGTGTGGTTATGAAGAAAACACGAGGAACTATTATTGAGTTTGTTTCAGGTTTGAATCGGAGATCAACATTCCTGTCAGATTTTTTGTCGTTGTAAACAAATTTCAGGAAAGCCCCCTTGTTGGCAACCCGACCGAAAAAGAGATTCCCAAGATAAAGTGAAACATCTGTCATCCCACCTGAATTATATCGGAGGTCAATAATGAGTTCATCTATATCTTCAGCAAGAAAATCACTGAAAAGAACGGTTAATTCATCTTTTGAAGCAATAGTAAAACTCTGGAAAACAAAATAACCAACCTTTTTCCCTGCGATCTCAATAATTTCAGAATGCAGGACCGCATTTATATCGATATTTTTTTTTGTCGAAGTCAAGGTTTGAATTCCACCGGAAAGATCCCTGAAAGTGAAAGAATTCTGGATTCCTTCTTCATCCGGGCCAAGAATAGAGGTATCTATGACTTCACCTGGCACAATATCATTCCCGTTTATTGCTGTAACTTCCCAACCTCTTGTCACTCCTGAGGTTTGAAGGTCTGAATCGTCAAATATGAAACCAACCTTAAGTTTCCCCTCAGAATCCCACCTGAGTCCAATTCCATGGCCTGTATAAATTCCTTTTGAATAATAGTCATTATACTCAGAAGTTTTTTGTATGTAACTCCACCTGTCAGTCGGTTTTAGCATTAAAGTATCAAGCAACTCCTGTTGTGTACTGAATTTGTTAGCTGATACATCAGGCATAGTATCGTACCATAGATACCATTCTTTCATATATTCAAGTAAAGCTTCATTAGTAAGCTTACTATCAGGAGGATTAAATATCTCTTTGCAGGACCACGGGATGGGTGCCAGCAACAGAACCAGGAGGATAACAAGCCACCTGCGTTTTCTGATGTATGATACTAATGGATCCATTATAATTTTTATTACCTGGGTCAATATGTTAAATATACTAAAATGAACGTACTTTTTCAATTATTATTCCGCCAACTATTAAACACAGACCTAAGACAGTCGTCCAGAATATAGTTTCTCCCACAAAGATATGAATTAGGATAAGAGAAAAGAAAGGTGCCAGATATACAAGGTTGCTTATTTTATCGGTAGTGGATGTTAGACGGAGTGCTTTCAGCCATAGTAAAAAAGTAATTCCCATTTCAAATATTCCTGCATACATTGCTACTAGTGCACCTTTTAAATTAATACTACTGATATCAGTCACAAATGGAACAAGTATTGAAATATAAATTCCGGCGAAAAAGAAACTTAATAAAAGCTTATGAACTTCATCCCTTGAATCCCTGACATTTAAAATCCAGTAAAATGACCAGATAATTGAACTACCAGCTGCAAGAACAATTCCAAATGGCTCAGAGATTTTAAATGTGAAAGGCATTCCCTGGGAAGAAACCAGGTAAACACCTGCAAAACTTATGAAAAGTGCTAAAAAACTCTTAACAGCAATTTTCTGTTTAAGTAGTGGAATGGATAAGAAAACCAGAATAATTGGCCAGATCATATTTAATGGTTGAGC
>CAZEKO010000035.1:0-4874 GCA_964512775.1 uncultured Bacteroides sp.
GGCAGATGTTGAGATTGGCCACAGAACTGCATCAATTTGCAACCTTGGTAATATCTGTTACCGCCTCAGAAGGCCTCTTGAATGGGATCCTGACAAAGAAGAATTCAAGAACGATCCTGAAGCAAATAAACTGCTCACTAAAGATTACCGAGCTCCCTATATCCTGTAAGCATGGAGCATGGGGCATGGAGCATGGAGCATGGAGCAATTTTAGTCATTTTAAATTTCAAATTTTAGTCATTACCTTTGCGAGTCCGTGGAGAATAGCTCTCCCGTTCTATCAGTTATGAAATTCCTGGATGGAAGACAAAAAGGAAAAACAGCATCAGTTTGATATCCGTTACCTGGAAATGGCCAGGATATGGGCGACAAACTCTTACTGTAAACGCCGTCAGGTAGGTGCATTGATTGTAAAAGGCAGGATGATTATTTCCGATGGATATAATGGAACTCCATCGGGATTTGAAAATGAATGTGAGGATGAGAATAATCATACTAAACCGTACGTATTACATGCAGAAGCCAATGCTATCACAAAAGTTGCCAAATCAAACAATAGCAGTGATGGAGCAACTCTTTATATAACTTCATCACCCTGTCTTGAATGCGCTAAACTGATAATCCAGGCTGGTATAATCCGGGTTGTCTTCTCAGATAATTACCGTATCCTGGATGGAATAGAATTATTGAAAAGGGCAAATATCGAAATCATACAACTTGATAATCTGAATAATGGGCAATCAAAATAAAAGGTCTGCAATATTACTGCCTTTGCTTCTGGCTTTGTTCCTGGTTGTAGGAATGCTAATTGGTAATCTTCTGAGTAGAATTTCAACTCTTGACCGTTTCCAGGTATATCCTAAAACCAATAAAATCAACAGTGTCATAGATTATATCGCTCAGGAATATGTCGATTCAATTAATAAAGATCAACTTGTTGAACTAACTATACCTGAAATCCTGAAACATCTTGATCCTCACTCAGTTTATATACCTGCCGCGGAATTACAGCAATTTAACGAACCTCTTGAAGGGAATTTCAGTGGTATCGGTGTTCAGTTCAATATGCAGGATGATACGGTGGCTATAATAAATACCGTTCCCAATGGCCCATCGGAAAAACTAGGCATAAAAGCCGGTGACAGAATTATTCGGGTCAATGATTCACTCGTAGCAGGGATCAAAATGCAGAGTGATGATATTGTTAAGATGCTTAAAGGTAAACGGGGAACTAAAGTTAAGGTAACCATAATACGCAGGGGTGTGTTAGAACCTCTGGACTTTGAAATCACACGGGATAAAATTCCTATTACCAGCATTGATGTATCATATATTATCGCAAATGATATCGGCCTGATTAAAATGACCGAGTTCTCCAAAACCAGTTATGATGAATTTATTGAAGCTGTTAAGTCGTTGAAAGCCCAGGGTATGAAAAAACTCATTCTTGATCTTCGCAGAAATGGAGGTGGCTATATGGATGAAGCAACAAAAATTGCAGACGAATTTCTGGGTGAAGGGAAACTCATTGTTTATACTGAAGGCCGTGCTCAACCACGACATAATGTTTATGCAAACCCTAAAGGGGAATGCATTAATACTGAGATCCTCATTTTAATTGATGAACTTTCTGCATCTGCAAGTGAGATTATTGCCGGTGCAATCCAGGACAATGACCGAGGTTTAATACTTGGCAGGAGATCATTCGGGAAAGGTCTGGTTCAGAATCAAACTATATTCAATGACGGATCCGCCCTTCGCCTTACAATTGCACGTTATTATACCCCCACAGGCAGATGTATTCAGAAACCATACAATAACGGCCTGGAAGATTATTATTATGATATTCAAAACAGGATTGACCGTGGTGAACTCATTGTTGCTGACAGTATTAAATTTGCAGATTCATTAAAATACACCACCCCTGGAGGGAATATAGTTTACGGAGGCGGAGGAATTATGCCTGATATATTTGTACCATATGATACCATTGGTGTAACCCCATACCTTAACCAGGTTAATTACCGGGGACTAATTTACAGGTATGCATTTAAGTACACCGATAATAACCGTGCACTCCTTAACCAGTTTACAAACTACAGGGAGATTTCAGCTTACCTTGACAAGCAGGATCTTTTAATGAAATTCGTAAATTTCGCTGAATCAAATGGTGTAAAAAAGGATGTCGAAGAAATAATTGTTTCCGAAAAAATAATACTGACTCAACTAAAAGCATATATCGCTCGAAATATTATCGACAATCCTGGATATTACCCCATCATCCAGGAGATTGACCAAACGTTACAAAAGGGAATAGAAATACTGTCTTCAGAACAATAAGCTTTACAAATCCATTCAGTAAAGGAACCATTAAATTTTATTCAGGAAATTTAAAATTCCGTCCACTGATTTTTCTTTCTCTTCTATGAATCCCATATGTCCGGAATTCTCCAGGATCAGAATTTCGGTTTGTGGTGCCAGGTTAAAATGTTGTTCGTATATTCCGAAAGGAATGTAATTATCCTTTTTCCCTGCTATGATCAGGACAGGTATGGTGCTCTCCATCAGCACTCTTTTTCTGTCGGGCCTTACCTTTAAACCTTTTAAAGCGCAGACAATTCCATCATCCGTTGTATTTATCGCAATTTCCCTTGCATTTTCAATCTCATCAGCAAATCTGTGCAAGTTGTCATTTGCAAAAGCCTTTGGAATATTGGTATTGATTATTTGCATCTTTTTCCCTGATTTAATCAGTTCAATCTCCCTGTCACGATTTATTTTTTTTTCATCACTGTCAGCAAGCGCATGAGAATGAAAAAGGCAAAATCCAATCGTCTTTTCGGGAAAAATCTCTGCAAATGCAAGTGTTACATAACCTCCCATCGAATGGCCAATAATAACAGCACGTCCTATATCAAGATGATTGAGTATGGCCTCAACTGCATCCGCCATTATCTCCATTGTCTGAATTTCACAAATCGTACCTGATTTTCCGTGACCCGGTAAATCTATACTTATAATACGGAAGTGCCGTGAAAGTTCTGTTCTAAAGCTTCCCCATATATCAATGGATTCAAGATAACCATGCAAAAGAACTACTGCATTTCCTTTTCCTTCATCCCTGTAATGCAGACTGGTATTTTTGAATTTAATTGTTCCGGTCACTGGGATTCAATTTATTTTTTCATTAACATTTCAATCTCATCAGGATCAACAGGTATATCCTCCATCAGGTTGACTGGTCCCTTTTTTGTACATAGAATATTGTTCTCCAGCCTTATACCAATCCCTTCATCGTCATTATATATCCCTGGCTCACAGGTTAAAATCATTCCCGGACTGAATTTTATTTCTTTTGCACCGACATCATGAACATCAAGTCCTATAAAATGAGAGGTCCCGTGCATATAATATTTAAAGAATAAAGGCTGTTCAGGATCCTGTTTCTTAACCTGATTCTTTGTATACAAACCAAGCCTGATATGTTCTTCTTCCCAGAGTTTACAAACCTCATTATGCAAATTTGATATTGTGTTTCCAGGAATAACCATTTCCATAGCACGGTTAAGTACCCTGAGATTGGCACTGTAAATCTCCCTCTGCCTTTTTGTAAATTTTCCATTCACCGGGATTGTCCTTGAACAGTCAGCAATATAATTGCTATATTCTGCACCAAAATCCATCAGAAGTAAATCTTCATCCTCACATTTCTCTGAATTCTTTATATAATGCAGTGCATTAGCATTGTTACCTGATGCAATTATCGGCAGGTAAGCATGCCCCGATGCTCCCTGCCTGAGAAATTCATGTGTAATTTCCGCCTCAACTTCATATTCATATACCCCTGGATGCACATATTTGAGAATACGGATAAAGGCATCCCTGGTGACCTGACATGCTTTTTTGATCATTTCAAGTTCTTCGGGTTCTTTAACTACTCTTAGTCCGGTTGTCAGTGGTGCCAGTCTTTTATACTCATGAAGAGGATATTTTTCTTTTATTTCCTGAATAAACCGGGTACTGTTATCTTTGACTTTTTCGGCAAGTTTTAAGTATTCGTTTGTATTGATATAAATATTATCTGAATGTAAAACAGCATCCCTGAGCAACAGATCGAACTCCTCAGTCCAGTAAATATGCTTTATCCCTGAAATGGCATGCGCTTCTTCCTTTGTAAGCTTATGCCCTTCCCATCGTTCAGTTGTTTTTTCCGGCTTGAGAATAAAAAGGATCTCCTTTTTCTTGTTCTCAGGATGCCCTGGACATAATAACAAAATGGTTTCCTCCTGATCAATTCCAGTTAAATATAAAAGATCTGAATTCTGTCTGAAACGATAGTGTTGATCTCCACTCCGCAAATACTGGCTATTCGAAAAGATGACTACAACAGATTGATTGTCAATTATATCTGTTAATTTCTTACGGTTCCTGATGAACAGGGCAGCAGGTAGATGATAATTCATAATAAGATTTCTTTAAATTATGATTGTGTTGCTAAACATGTGATATATTTCCATTCAGAATAATTTAGTTTATCTAAAGATAATTAACTTTATTGGTCGATGTATATGGCTAAACGCAAAAATCGTGAGGCGTGAGGCGAAAAACTGAAAATAGAAAACTAAGAAACGAGAACATATGAGTAATATTTTTACTTATTCTATCGGCAGGAAGTTGATTGTAGCCCTTGCCGGCATTTTTCTTATCCTTTTTCTTCTTGTTCATCTGGGTATCAATATTACCCTTATTCTTTGTGAAACCACGAAGCCTTTTAATATTGCTGCGCACTTCATGGGTACAAATATTATAGTTAAGATATTTGAGGTCATATTATTTGGCGGGATAGTTATTCACATCATTTATACCCTTATCCT
>CAZEKO010000035.1:4974-12092 GCA_964512775.1 uncultured Bacteroides sp.
CAATCAGCTTTTCAAACACTTGGATTGAATCACCAGTCATATACTCCGTTCATTAAAACATTAGGCGTAGTTTATTCACTTATAGTTTTTACAGGTTTTACAGCTATTCCAATTGTCATTTATTTTACCCGGTAATCCGAAAAGGTTTTACATCATGGAACAGTTAAATTCAAAAATTCCTGAAGGTCCGTTAGCAGATAAATGGACAAAATATAAAACATCCCTTAAACTGGTAAATCCTGCCAATAAAAAGAAGCTTGATATAATAGTTATAGGGACAGGTTTGTCCGGTGCGTCAGCAGCATCAGCACTTGGGGAACTCGGATATAATGTAAAGATATTCTGTTTTCAGGACACACCAAGAAGGGCGCACTCAGTTGCAGCCCAGGGTGGGATTAATGCAGCCAAAAACTATCAAAATGACGGAGACAGTGTATACCGTTTATTTCATGATATGATTAAAGGTGGAGATTTTCGCGCCAGGGAAGCAAATGTTTACAGGGCTGCAGAAGTAAGTAACCAGGTAATCGATCATTATACGGCCATTGGAGTTCCTTTCGCAAGGGATTATGGTGGAACATTGACTAATCGTTCTTTTGGGGGTGTGCAGGTTTCCAGAACCTTTTATGCAAAAGGTCAGACCGGACAGCAATGCCTTATTGGAGTTTATTCCTCATTAAGCCGGCAGATAAGTCTGGGAACTGTCAAAATGTATCCCCGCAGGGAGATGCTTGATCTGGTTCTGGTAGATGGAAAGGCAAGGGGAATAATAGCAAGGAATCTGATCTCAGGTGAGCTGGAACGGCATTCAGCACATGCAGTCGTACTGGCCACCGGAGGGTATGGAACTATATATTATCTGTCGACTCTGGCTGTGGGATCAAACGCTTCAGCTGCATGGAAAGCACATCGTAAAGGTGCATTTTTTGCAAATCCAAGTTTTGTTCAGATACATCCCACTTCTGTTCCACAGTTAAATGAATACCAGTCGAAATTAACCCTTATGTCCGAATCCCTGCGGAATGACGGTCGTATCTGGGTACCAAAAGAAAAAGGTGATAAAAGGCATCCGAACACTATCCCTGAGGAAGAACGTGATTATTACCTGGAGAGGAGATATCCAACATACGGGAATCTTGTACCAAGGGATGTCGGTTCCAGGGCAGCTAAAGAACGCTGTGATGCAGGATATGGTGTTGGAAAAACAGGACTTGCCGTATATATGGATTTCCGGGATGCAATAAAAAAACAGGGCAAAGCAGCTATTGAGGCCAAATATGGCAACCTGTTCAAAATGTATCAGACCATTACCGACATTAATCCGTATGAAGAACCTATGCAGATATACCCGGCAGGTCATTATACTATGGGAGGATTATGGGTCGATTATAATTTAATGACAACTATTCCAGGCCTATATGCTATTGGAGAAGCCAATTTTTCTGATCACGGTGCTAACAGGCTTGGTGCTTCATCGCTTATGCAATGTACAGGTGACGGATATTTTATTCTTCCATATACTATTACTGATTATCTCGCAAATGAAATTAAAATCCCAAGGATTTCAACAGAACTGAAAGAATTTGAAGAAACCGAAAAAAATGTCAGGGCAAGACTTGAAAAACTGATGTCGATAAAAGGATCTCAGACTGCAGCTTCTTTTCACAAAAGGCTTGGAAAGATCATGTGGGATTATTGCGGGATGGTAAGAAATGAAGAAGGGTTAAAAAAAGCTGCCAGCCTTGTCAGGGAACTGAGACAGGAATTCTGGAATGATCTGAAAGTCCCGGGTGATTCTAATGATCTTAACCAGGAACTTGAAAAAGCAGGCAGGGTTGCAGATTTCTTCGAGCTGGCAAATCTAATGATCACCGATGCTTTGAACCGGACAGAATCCTGTGGTGCTCATTTCAGGGAAGAAAGCCAAACCCCTGATGGCGAGGCAAAACGTGATGATGACAATTTCTCATATGTTGCAGCATGGGAATTTAATGGTGATGATAAGCCGCATATTCTTCATAAAGAAGAACTAAAATTCAAAGAAGTAGAAGTTAAAGTCAGAAGCTATAAATAATAACTTGAAAAATGAAAGTTAAACTTAAAATATGGCGACAGGAAAATGCCAGGACTAAAGGAAAATTTGTTTCCTATAATTTCAATGAAGTTTATCCTGAAATGTCATTCCTTGAGATGCTTGATGCTCATAATCAAAAGCTCATTAAACAAGGTGATTTACCTGTTGCGTTTGACCACGATTGCAGGGAAGGCATTTGCGGTTCCTGTGGATTGTATATAAACGGTAGGCCTCATGGGCCTTTAAAGGGTGTTACTACGTGCCATCTCACCATGCGTACTTTTAAGGATGGTGAAACTATATATATTGAACCCTGGCGTGCAAGGCCTTTCCCGGTGATAAGAGACCTGATCGTGGATCGTTCTTCATTTGACAAGATCATTCAGGCTGGTGGATTTATTTCTGTCAATACAGGAAGTGCCCCTGAAGCCAATTCTATACTTGTCCGCAAGGAAAACTCTGATCTTTCTTTTGATTCATCAATATGTATTGGATGCGGAGCATGTGTGGCAGCCTGTAAGAATGCTTCAGCCATGCTGTTTGTTGGTGCCAAGATTTCACACCTTGCCCTTCTTACCCAGGGAAAAGTCGAGGCCAAAGAAAGAGTGAAAAAAATGATTGCTGAAATGGACAGGCTGGGATTCGGTAATTGTACTAACACGGGCGCATGTGAAGCCGAATGCCCCAAAGAGATTAAAGTAGCTAATATTGCCCGGATGAACCGGGAATATTTTTCATCATCTCTTCAATCTCTTTAACTGTTTTTGGTATTGGTTTACCCAGTATTTTATGTCCCGTTTTTGTCACAAGTACATTATCTTCAATTCTGATCCCTCCAAAATCCCTGTATTCTTCTACCCTGTCATAATTAATAAATTCTGTGAACATCTTACTGCTTTTCCATTGATCGATTAAAGCAGGGATAAAATATATTCCTGGTTCTATTGTCAGGACATATCCTGGTTGAAGTTTTTTAGCCAGTCGGAGGTACGCAGTTCCAAACTGTTTACTTCTTTGTATTGTATTATCATATCCAACATAATCCTCCCCAAGTCCTTCCATATCATGAACATCCATGCCCAGCATATGTCCAAGTCCGTGGGGAAAGAACAGAGCATGTGCACCGGCATTAACAGCTTTTTCGATATTACCTTTCATAAGACCAAGCTCTTTTAATCCTTCTGCGATGATACCTGCCGATTTCATATGGACACTTTTAAAGGTAATTCCTGGTTTTACTTCTTTAATAGATTCCATGTTTGCGGCAAGGACAACTTCATAGACTTTTTTTTGCTTAGGCGAAAATTTTCCGCCAACTGGTGAAGTACGTGTGATATCACTGGCATAACCATTGCAGGATTCTGCACCGGCATCCACAACCATAAGGCGGCCTTTCTTTAAAAAATTTCCATGATAATGATTATGAAGTATCTGTCCGTTAATGGAAAGGATGATTGGAAATGCCACTGCACCTCCCTGTGATAGTGCAATACCTTCAATTTTTCCGGCAATTTCCCTCTCATAAATACCCGGATGTGCCATTTTCATGGCCGTTGTATGCATCTCATATGCCACATCCACCATATTTTCTATTTCAGTAATTTCAACTGCCTCTTTAACAGATCTCAGTGAGATCACGGCTTTGATCAGATCAACCGATGCTCCTTCTTTGATCCTGTTTACAGGTGTATTCAGTAAATGGCTCAGCTGTATGATCGTTTCCCCCCTGTAGGGAGGTAAATAATGGATTTTCTTACCCTGCCTGACTAACTTCTCAATGAAACCGGTCAGTTTTCTATAAGGAAGGGTTTTGTTAATACCGACCTGTGTTGCCCGATCAGCCATTAACGGTTGATTCCCCATCCAGACAATGTCTTCCATTGTTACATCATTCCCGAAGACATAATCTTCTCCAGATTCAAAATTGATCAAACCCGCTAATCCGGGCTGATCCAGACCGAAAAAATACAGGAAAGAACTATCCTGACGAAAATGATATGTATTTGCCGGATAATTCATTGCGCACTCATCATTACCCGGGAAAAATGCAACATCTTTCTTTAATAAATCCTTTAACCGGTTGCGCCTGCGTTTGTACACATTAGCTTCAAACATGATGTCTTATTATTTATCTTTTGATTACCAAAATTCTCTAAATTAACATTTATGAGGTCGATTTGATGCTTTTCAACAGTTTTATTTGACAAACCTGTTTTCTTTAATTATTAACAATCAGAAATTTTGTTTCAATTTTTATTTTTTTCTTTTAATCATATATATTGCTAATTGACAACTTTTTATAATCTCCTGAAGGAACCTGAACATATTCTACGAATGCTCTTGTTTATTGTTAATAATTTCATATATTCGCACTAATCCTACAATTATTAACAGTTCATCAACACATTTTCAACACTATGCCATACAGAAGACTTCCTAACACCGATACAGCCCGATTCAAAGCGCTTCAAAAAGCTTATCAGAAAGGAAAAGAATTACCTCCATTTAAACTGGCATTCTCCCAAAGTACTCTTCAAAAAATAATGACATTCCTGCCCTGTTATGAAAAAACCATGATCCATCAGAAAGGGGCAATGAATATTCAAGCTAAAAGAAACCTGGATCATATTACCCATATGAAGAAAGTTAAGATGTATATCTCGCATTTTATCCAGGTCGTCAATATGGCCATACAAAGGGGTGAACTTCCGCTTTCAATACTTGAAGATTATAAACTTAGTGAGTATGGTTCTAAAGTTCCTCCCATGAATTCTGAGGATGACATCTGTGAGCTTGGACGGAATTTAATTGAAGGTGAAACTGCCAGGATCAGGAAAGGTTTAGCGCCAATAACCAATCCCACTATTGCATTAGTTAAAGTGTGGTATGAAAAATTTTTTGATGCTTACCAGGATCAGAAAAATCTTCAGATGACAACCTGCAGGGCACAAAAGGAACTTGCCAGTCTCAGGCCAAAGGCTGATGAAATCATTCTTGATATCTGGAATGAGGTAGAAAATTCATTCAAGGATTTGCCTGATGATCTTAAAAGGGAGAAGGCAAGTGAATATGGTTTAATTTATGTCTACCGGAAAACGGAATTAACTTCACAAATAGTTATTACGCAACAGTCCCTTGGGATTGGTTAGCTTTTCTTTTTTCCACCAAATATATACATCCCATTATCATAATCAGGAAGAAACTGCTGGATACGGTATACAAAATGGTTTCCTTATCTGAACCAATTGTATCAAGTTCTTCACCAATCAAACCCCTGTTAAACAGAAAATAAAAGGTGACCGCAATCGCATTATTAACAAAATGCGCTAATACAGGTACCCATATTGATCCTGACCATACCAGCATATAACCAAATAACATTCCAAGTAGTATTCTTGGTATGAATCCCAGGAATTGAAAATGCATAAAACTGAATATTATTGCTGAGACAATAATCCCTACATGACGATTTCTGAACCACTCAGTAAAAATTCTTTGCAGGACGCCACGAAAGAAAAATTCTTCTCCGATTGCAGGTACAACCGCTATCATCAGCAGGTTAATCAAAAATCTTGAGATAGTGGTATCAGAAAGAAAAATGTTCATTAATTCCTCTGCTTCTGTTTCAGTATCACGTATTCGTTGTTCAAGGCCTGCTAACTTTTCCGGTAATGATATATTCATATTGAATTCAGCAAGGAAATTGATTAAAGGTACAGCACCTAAAACCACCATTACTGAAAGCATCAGTGTTATAATGAAAGGTCTGCCCCTTGCAGAAAGATATTCAAGACTATTGCCGTAAAAAAGAAATCCAGCCAGTAAGGCAGGAATCAGAAACAAACCGGCTGAATATGTTATCTGAAAGAAACTTAACATGTTTATATTGTCAGCATAATTACCAGTGCGAAATATTTCAATTATTTCGTTTATTGTTATTCCATAAATGGGAATAGCAACCAATGTTGTCAAAATAAAAACAACCAGATAAGAGCTTCCCATTAGAAAGAAAGTCAGTACCAGTTTCCCAAATGGTTTTAAATCCCTGAACAGTGCATATTTCATTGATCTGAAATTGGTATTTTTGTCCAAAAGTATGAATAATTCCTGCAATGCTTAAAATCGGAAAGATAGAAATTAAGGACTATCCATTACTTCTTGCACCAATGGAAGATCTCACCGATCCCTCATTCCGGTATGTCTGTAAACTTTTTGGTGCAGACCTTTTATATACTGAATTCATATCATCCGATGGTCTTATCAGGAAAGGGCAAAAGAGTGTCAGGAAACTTGAAATCAGCGATCAGGAACGTCCCATAGGTGTTCAGCTTTACGGGCACAATATTGAATCCATGATAGAGGCAACCAAAATCGCTGAAACAGCAAAACCCGATCTCATTGATATAAATTACGGTTGTCCGGTTAAAAAAATCTCGCGACGTGGTGCGGGAGCAGGTATGTTGAAAGATGTCCCCTTGATGATCAGGATGACTGAAGCTATAGTAAAATCGACTAATCTGCCTGTTACAGTAAAAACGCGTCTGGGTTGGGATGACATGAATAAAAACATAATGGATGTGGCTCTGAGACTGCAGGATACAGGTATCAGCGCAATAGCTATTCATGGCAGAACAGGAGTACAGCTTTACAAAGGAAAAGCCGACTGGACCCTTATCGGGGAAGTTAAAAATAATCCACTCATACGGATCCCGGTAATTGGAAACGGGGATGTGGATTCGCCAGAAACGGCCAGTGATATGTTTAAGCAATATCGGGTTGATGGTATCATGATCGCCAGGGCGGCTATTGGTAAACCATGGATATTCAGGAATGTTAAACATTACCTGCTGACCGGTGAGAAATTACGGGAACCAGGGATACGTGAAAGAGTTGATCTGGCCAGGCTTCACCTTAACAAGTCTATTGAATATAAAGGTGAACCACGTGGAATCCTGGAAATGCGCAGACATTTTTCTCATTATTTTAAAGGACTTCCGGATTTCAAGGAAATCAGGCTGAAATTACTGACTTCTAAAAATGTGGA
>CAZEKO010000035.1:12192-13555 GCA_964512775.1 uncultured Bacteroides sp.
ACATAATTGCTCATAATCTGCTGCATTTCCTTATAGCTCTGTGTTATCAGAACCATTTCCTCAGGATGAGAAGTTCCTTCATAATTCCAGTCGGGTATATTTTCCTGATGTTCTGTTCTCCTGATATCATTAATTGCCTCTTTTGATGCCCTGTCGGCAAACACAATAGCCTCAAGGAGAGAATTTGATGCAAGCCTGTTCGCCCCGTGCAAGCCTGTACTGGCAGCTTCACCTGCGGCAAAAAGATAATTAATATGTGTCCTGCCGTTTTTATCCACTTTAATTCCACCGCACATATAATGAGCAGCAGGTACGACCGGGATCATATCTTTTGTAAAATCAATACCAAGACTGCGACATTTGGTATTGATATACGGAAAATGAGACCGGAGACCATCAGGATCAAGATGAGTGGCATCAAGGAATACATAATCTTCACCTCTTACTTTCATCTCATTATCAATTGCCCGGGCAACAATATCTCTTGGGGCAAGGCTACCGCGCTTATCATATTTATCCATAAACTCTTTCCCATCAATGGTGCGAAGAATTGCTCCAAATCCCCGCATTGCTTCAGTGATAAGGAAGTTTGGCCTTTCATTGGGATTATATAATGCGGTTGGATGAAACTGAACAAACTCCATATTTTCTATGATACCTTTAGCCCGATACACCATTGCAATACCATCACCGGTGGCAATGGCCGGATTGGTAGTTGTATTATACAGGTTGCCCACTCCCCCGGTAGCTATCAGTGTAACTTTTGAGAGCATGGTAATTACATCATTATTTTTAAGATCCAGAACATAGGCACCAAAACACTGGATGTTATCATAATACCTTTTTACCAGCTGTCCCAGGTGATGTTGAGTGATAAGTTCAACTGCAAAATGTTCCTCCAGTATTTCGATATTTTTATGTTTTTTAACCCTTGCACATAGAGCCCTTTCGATTTCTTTTCCTGTCTGATCTTTATGATGTAAAATCCTGTGTTCGGAATGACCTCCTTCTTTAGCCAAATCATAGTTCCCCTCTGCGTTTCGGTCAAATCTCGCTCCCCATTTAACCAGTTCTTCTATCTGGTGAGGAGCCTCCCTGACTACCATCCTGACCACCTCCTCATCACATAAACCATCTCCTGCAACAAGTGTGTCCTTGATGTGCTTCTCAAAAGTGTCAGGTTTGTAAGTTACAGCAGCTATCCCTCCCTGAGCATACCTGGTATTTGTTTCTTCAAGATTTGATTTGGTTACAAGGCAGACTTTGCCATGTTCTGCAACCTTAAGTGCAAAGCTCAATCCTGCAAGCCCGGTACCTATAACCAGGAAATCGACCTTTTTTTTCATAACTGTTTATCCTGAAA
>CAZEKO010000036.1:0-13389 GCA_964512775.1 uncultured Bacteroides sp.
AAATATTATCAACGAAGAGATTCTATCCTCTGTAACAGTTCAGTAAATTCTGAAATAATCATCGCTGTTGCCCCCCAGATGTGATATCCGTGAATATTATAATAAGGTACAATAGCCCTTGTAAATCTTATAATTTTAATTTTATCCTGAATAACTCCCGGTCGCAGAAATTCTTCAATTGACGTTTCAATCAATTCTACTACTTCCCCCTGTTGTGCATAAAAAACGGGTTTAGCAGCGATATAGCCGATCACAGGGGAAACGAGCATATTACTTACAGGGATAAACAACGGGGATAGTTGTCCAAGAATCTCGACATCATTTCGATTTATCCCAATTTCTTCCTCAGCTTCTCTCAGAGCCGTAACAGCCAGATCAGAATCATTTTGTTCCATTTTCCCACCTGGAAGGCTGATCTGGCCACTGTGTATACCAATGTATTTTGGCCTCCTGATGAAAACTGTAGAAAGGGAATCTCCATTTGGATAAAGTAGAATGAGGACAGCCGCTTTTTTTACAACGGTGTTGGGTTTTATGTGCAGGCGTAAACCTGGAGCCATCTTATATTGGGCCTCGGTTCCAGGAAGATCTTTTTTAAGTTCCTCCCTGAGCAATTCTTTATATGTTATTATATTATAATCTGACCGCACACTAAAACAGATCAATTAAATTGTATTGCTTTTACAGGGCTGATTCTGCTAATAACTACTGACGGGATAATCAGGATAAGTAATATTACAATGCAGGTAACGATATTCAGAGCCAACAGATGATAGATACTGAGATTAACCGGCACAGCGGTGAGATAATATGATGTCTGATCCAGCTTAAGGATTGCAAAATATTTTTGAATCAGACAAATACCCAGTCCAATAAGGTTGCCCCAGAATAATCCCTTAATGATCAGAAATCCTGCCTGATACAGAAATATCTTGCGAATACTCAGATTAGCTGTTCCGAGAGCTTTTAATATTCCGATCATATTTGTCCTGTCAAGAATCAGGATCAACAAGCCAGCTACCATGTTGAAACCAGCGACGACCAGCATCAGTATAAGGATTATAAAAACATTCATATCCTGAAGATTAAGCCAGTCAAAAATTTGTGGATATTTTTCATTAATGTTGGTAACTCTGAGCCGCGAACCATCATCCTCAAATCCAAATCCAACAATATTCATAACCTGGTATGTCAGTTCTTCAATGTGCTTAAAATCATTTACAGTAATTTCAAAACCACTGATCTGGTTATCATTCCAATCATTTAACCGCTGAATATGATTGATGTCTGCAAGGACAAAAGTCCTGTCAAATTCCTCAAGGCTGGTTTCATAAATTCCTGAAACTTCAAATCTCCTCATCCTGGGGGGATCCTGTATAAAATACATTATAAATTCATCACCAACACCTAACTTCAGAAGATTTGCAATGTACCTGGAGATGACCACCATATTGGTCCTGACAGAATCCCGGACAGTAAATATATTTCCTTCGGTTATATAGTTTTTGAAGAAGGTCCAGTCAAAATCACTGCCTATCCCTTTCAGTACAACTCCCTGAATATCAGTCCCGGATTTAATTATGCCTGCTTTTGTTGCAAACGCTTGTATATTAATAATATATGGTTCTGACCGCAACTTGTCGAGGAATTCCTGGTCTTTTTTTATAGGCTGGGTTTCATATGATTCGTTTGAATCGAAATTGACGATCTGAATATGGGATCCAAATCCAACAATTTTATTTGTGATCTCGTATTTAAAACCTGTTACAATTGCAACAGAAATGATCATTACAGCGAGGCTGAGGGCAACTCCAATGACTGCAATGGTTAGCATTGATCTGGATATGGTTTTTTTTGTTTCTTTATCCAGGATAAGCCTTCGTGCTATGAAGAATTCAGTATTCACAGGAAGTTAATAACAGATCTACAAAAATAATTAAAATATGGAAGGCAAGGGGGTTCTCAGTTCTCAGTTAAATAAATACACAATAAATAATTATATTTTTGTTTTCTAATCATCATTTCCATGCAGAAAAATATTTTATATTTTTCCATATCATTCACCATAACTTTTTTATTGATGCTCAAAACAGGTTGTCAGACTGATAAAAGGATTATTCCCGGTGCAGAAAGGACGGATTCTTATATCTCAATGATTTCAGGTAGAAAAGTAGCTGTTGCTGCCAATCAGACATCTATGATTGGCTCTGTTCACCTTGTAGATAGCCTGGTAGCCTCTGGAATTAATGTGGTCAGGATATTCAGTCCCGAACATGGATTCAGAGGAAATGTGGATGACGGAGCTCTGGTGGGTGACGAGATCGACCTGAAAACGGGCATCCAGATAAGATCGTTATACCAGGAAAGCACAAAACCAGAGAAAGCTGATCTTGAGGACATTGATATTGTTATCTTCGATATACAGGATGTTGGGGTAAGGTTTTATACATTTATTTCAACGCTTCATTATATTATGGAAGCATGTGCAGAGAACAACAAAGGCATGATTGTTCTTGACCGGCCAAATCCGAATGGATTTTACATTGATGGTCCTGTACTTGAACCGGAATACAGGTCATTCGTGGGTATGCATGAAGTTCCTCTAGTATATGGATTGACAATTGGTGAATATGCAATGATGATCAACGGCGAGGGGTGGCTAAGCGGGGGATTGAAGTGCAATCTCACAGTAATTCCCTGCGAGAATTATGATCATTTATCAAAATATGATCTGCCGATTAAGCCATCACCAAACCTTCCCACAATGAATGGGATTTATCTTTATCCATCTCTCGCATTATTTGAGGGAACGGTATTGAGTATGGGCAGGGGCACTGATTTCCCGTTTGAAGTATTTGGCCATCCTGATCTCACAGGTTGCAATTTTACTTTTATACCGGAAAGTAAACCAGGTGCAGACACAAATCCGGTATTGAAGGGTCAAATATGCAATGGGGTTGATCTCAGGTATTTACGGGATCTTGGACATGAAAGGCCTGCAAGGCTTGATCTGCAATGGTTAATGTTTGCATATGCACACTTTCCTGACACAGGTAAATTCTTCAATAATTATTTCGAAAAGCTGGCCGGCAATTCTGTTCTCAGAAAGCAGGTTATTATGGGTCTCGCGGAAGATGAGATCCGTGAGAGCTGGCAAGAGGACCTGGCAAAGTTTCAGGTGATAAGGGGAAAATATTTATTATACAAGGATTTTTAGTGAAGTATGCCTGGGGCTGTTAGCCCCAGGAGATTCCATTCTTAGATTCTTCCCGGATATACTTTTAAGGCCTCAGCGAGGCATTCCATTGCTTTTTTCAAGTCATCAATTTTAAGAACGTAAGCAATCCTTACCTGTTGACGGCCCAAATCAGGATTGGTATAGAATCCTGAGGCGGGAGCCAGCATAACAGTCTGGTTTTTCCAGTTGAAATCACTCAACAGCCACTGGGCGAATTTATCCGCATCATCAACAGGCAGCCTGGTTGTTGTATAAAAAGCACCTTTGGGCAAAGGGCAAAAAACACCGGGCATTTGGTTAAGAGCGTCCACCATATAATTTCTACGGGCAGTATATTCCCGGGCAACTTCAGTGAAATATTCGGGGGGAGTTTCAATAGCGGCTTCACCGAGAATCTGTCCTAATGCTGGAGGACTCAATCTGGCCTGTGCAAATTTCAGGGCAGTGGCAATAATATCTTTATTCCGTGTAATGAGAGCGCCGATTCTTGCACCGCAGGCACTATATCTCTTGGAAATGGAATCAATGAGAATAACCTGTTGTTCAACTCCTTTAAGGTTCATGGAGGAAAAGTGAGTAGCTCCGTCATAGCAAAATTCGCGGTATACTTCATCGCAAAACAGGTACAGGTCATATTTTTTGATCAGGGAACCAATACTTTCCAGCTCATCCCTTGAATATAAGTAACCGGTTGGATTATTAGGATTACATATGAGTATCCCCCTGGTTCTGGGTGTAATGAGTTTTTCGAAATCTGCTACCGGAGGAAGTGCAAAACCATTCTCTATCCTTGAAATAACAGGTACAACTTTAGCTCCTGAACTGATGCTGAATCCATAATAATTGGCGTAAAAAGGTTCAGGCATAATGATTTCTTCATCGGGATTTAAAGTTGACATCAGTGCAAATAATATTGCTTCAGATCCTCCTGTTGTTATCAGGATCTGGGTATAATCTATTTCAATTCCAAGTTTTTGGTACTTTACTGCAAGTTTCCTGCGGTAGGTCTCATTGCCTGCTGAATGGCCGTACGCAATGACAGTTTCCCTGAGATTCCTTACTGCGTCAAGTGCAATTTTTGGAGTGGGGATATCAGGCTGTCCAATATTCAGGTGGTATACCTTTATGCCTTTTCGTTTTGCTTCTTCAGCATAAGGAACCAGTTTTCTGATTGGCGATTCGGGCATCATGATGCCCCTTCTTGAAATGGATGGCATTCTTTAATTCGTTGAATTTTTCACAGAATCTGCAGGATTTCCTTCAAGCGGCAGTACCCTGCCTTTAATAAATAACCTGATCGGTGAATTTGCTGCATTTGAATAAACTATAAGAGTCTTGGAAAAAGCGCCAACCCTGTGAGTATCATAAATTACGCGTATTGATCCGGTACCTGATACATTTACAGGCTCCCTGGTCCACTCGGGAACAGTGCATCCGCATGTAGATCTTACATTATCCAGAATAAGAGGAGATTTACCCGTGTTGGAAAATTTGAAATCGAATGAAGCTTCTCCACCATACTTTATTTCACCGAAATCATGACTCGTCTCCTCAAACTTAATTTTTGAAGCATTTCTGTCTACCTTTTTTCCTGACTTTTCAGAACAGGATACTGTGGAAAGAAGGATAATACTGATTAAGATTACTTTAATTTTCAACATATTCTGATCGGATTATTTTCAAATGAAAATTTCAAAATCGTGACAAAATTAATAGAAATTTTTAATGAGCTATCTTCAGGTAAGAACATTAATTATGAGTATAAATTTGATCCCGGCCAGTGAGTCATTATTTCAATAAATTCTTAATTTTACGCATGTTTTTCAAAAATTAATCAAAACATAAATATCAATAGATCAGTTAATTGCAAAACCTTATGGATATTCCATCCCGATACGATCCTTCCCGAACAGAAGATAAATGGTACAGTTACTGGATGAAACATGGCTTATTCAGATCCAGGCCAGATAGCAGGGAGCCATATACGATAGTGATCCCTCCGCCAAATGTTACCGGCGTTTTGCACATGGGGCACATGCTTAATAATACATTGCAGGATGTGCTGATCAGAAAAAAAAGAATGGAAGGTAAGAATGCATTATGGGTTCCCGGGACTGATCATGCTTCTATTGCCACGGAGGCAAAAGTCGTAGCCAAACTAAAGGAAGAGGGGATAAATAAATCTGATCTGACCCGTGAGCAGTATTTACAGCGTGCATGGGAATGGAAAGAGAAACACGGAGGAATTATTCTGGAGCAATTAAAAAAGCTTGGTGCTTCATGTGACTGGGAACGGACCAATTTTACCATGGACCGGCATTATTATGATAGTGTGATGTATGTTTTTATCGATTTGTATAAAAAAGGACTGATTTACAGGGGAGTACGAATGATTAACTGGGATCCACAGGCAAAAACAGCTGTCTCAGATGAAGAGGTGATATACAGGGAGGTTAACTCAAAATTATATTATATACGGTATCGGATTAAGGATCACAACGAATGGATTACGATTGCAACGACCCGGCCAGAGACCATCCTGGGAGATACAGCTGTTGCGGTTCATCCTGATGATAAAAGATATTTTAAATATCACGGAAAAGAAATTATTATCCCTCTTGTGGAAAGGCCTGTCCCTCTGGTGACTGACACCTATGTTGATATGGAATTTGGTACAGGAGCGCTGAAAATTACACCTGCCCATGATGAAAATGATTATGAAATAGGTTTAAGGCATAATCTAGAAATAGTCAATATGCTTAATGATGATGGGACATTAAGTGAAGCGGCAGGATTTTTCATTGGAATGGACAGGTTTGTTGCTCGGGAGGAAATAATTAAAGAACTCGATAAAAGGGGACAACTAATTAAGGTTCAGGACTATATCAATAAAGTGGGCTATTCACAAAGGACCGATGCTGTAATTGAACCAAGATTATCGATGCAATGGTTTATGAAGATGAAGGAGATTTCAGGCCCGGCCTTGGAAAACATTTTAAACGGGAATATTAAGCTTAATCCCGCAAAATTTGTGAACACTTACAGGCACTGGATGGAAAACGTCAGGGATTGGTGTATATCAAGGCAATTGTGGTGGGGACACAGGATACCGGCGTATTACCTGAAAGGATCAAATGAATTTGTCGTTGCCTCGTCAATTGAAGAAGCGGTTATCCTGGCAAAAGAAAAAACCGGTAATCCTGAAATTACTGAAAATGACCTCAGGCAGGACGAAGATGTCCTCGATACCTGGTTCTCATCATGGCTCTGGCCTATAGCAGTTTTTGACGGAATCCGCAATCCTGATAATCCGGATTTTAAATATTATTATCCAACAAATGATCTGATCACTGCACCGGATATACTGTTTTTCTGGGTTGCAAGGATGATAATGGCAGGATATGAGTATGCAGGAGACAAACCCTTTCACAATGTATACCTGACAGGAACCGTAAGGGATGCAGACAGGCGGAGGATGTCAAAGTCACTTGGGAATTCCCCTGAGCCACTCGATCTTATCCGGAAATATTCTGCCGATGGTGTCCGGGTAGGAATGCTTTTCTGTTCACCTGCAGGGGGAGACCTGTTATATGACGACAGTTTGCCGGAACAGGGCAGGAACTTTGGCAATAAGATTTGGAATGCTTTCAGGCTGGTGAAGCAGTGGAAAATAAACTCAACACTGGAACAACCTGAATATGCAAAGGCTGCTGTGAAGTG
The DNA here is from genome assembly GCA_964512775.1 of uncultured Bacteroides sp. Classification (GTDB taxonomy): domain Bacteria; phylum Bacteroidota; class Bacteroidia; order Bacteroidales; family SM23-62; genus LJUQ01. The sequence goes on from CAZEKO010000036.1 coordinate 6,959, forward strand.
GTTTTATAACAAGCTAAATCACGATATAAAACATATTGAGGATCTTTTTAAAAAATACCGGATTTCAGAAGCACTGATGGCTGTGTATCGATTATTCTGGGATGAATTTTCAGCCTGGTACCTTGAGACTATTAAACCTGGATATCAGCGGCCTATTGATATGAAAACTTATAACAGCACAATTTCTTTTCTGGATGCACTCCTGAAACTCCTTCATCCCTTTATGCCGTTCATTACTGAAGAAATATGGCAACTGCTTGAGGAGAGAAAGGAAGGCGAAAGTATAATGGTTCAGCCAATGCCGACAGCTCAAAAATGTGATAAAAAGGTCCTTGATAACTTTGAGAATCTTAAAGAAGCGGTCACATCTATCAGGAATCTAAGGAAAGAGAAAAATATATCTCCTAAAGAAAAACTTAAACTTTTTGTGAAGGATAATAATGATCAGTATCCTAAGCATTTAACTCCAGTGCTGGAAAAGCTAGGTGATATTGGAAGCGTGGAATTCACAGATAAAAAAATTGAGAAAGCACTTTCTTTCAGGATCAAAACTATTGAATTCTACATACCAATTGAAGACAAAGTAGATTATAAGCAGGAGATCAAAGCTTTAACCGAGGAATTGGAATATACAAGGGGATTTCTGAAATCAGTGCTGATTAAACTGAATAATAAGAAATTTGTGAAAAATGCCCCTGAAAACGTGATTGAAAAGGAGCGTAAGAAGAAGGAAGACGCGGAAAATAAGATTCGGATGCTCGAAGAAAGGATAAGAGGGATGGAGGGATAGATTACTTGACGGCCTTGAGGCTGAGGTCAAGGCTGTTTATATGGTGAGTGAGATCACCCACTGAAATATAATCCACGCCACATTCTGCATAAGCACGGATATTATCAAGTTTGATGCCGCCGGAGGATTCTGTCTCAAATCGACCGTTAATCATATTTACTGCTAATCTGGTGTCCTGGATGGAAAAATTATCCAGCATTATCCGGTCAACACCTCCTGTTGCCAGAATTTCTTCAATCTCCTTAAAATTACGGGCTTCAATTTCAACTTTAAGATCCAGTTTTTTTCTCTCCAGGTAAAGCCGGGTTTGTTCAATGGCTTTACTGATACCACCAGCAAAATCAATATGGTTATCTTTCAGCATAATCATATCAAAAAGACCCATGCGGTGATTATAACCTCCACCAATCCTGACAGCCTCTTTCTCAAGAAAACGCATGCCGGGAGTAGTTTTCCGAGTATCAAGAACCTTTGTTTTCAATCCCTGAAGGCAGTCGGCATACTTTTGTGTTTTAGTTGCAATACCGCTCATTCTTTGCATAATATTCAGAACAAGCCTTTCGGTCTGTAAGATAGCACGGGTATTTCCGGTTACATCAAAAACAATATCTCCAGGATTTATCCGGGAACCATCCGGCAGGTAGACTTTAATGGTGATCTGATCAGATACTTTTTTGAAGACCGCCGTGGCAACCTGGACACCTGCAATCAATCCAGTATCCTTAACCAGAAGCTTAGCCTTGCCACTTGCGTCATCCGGGATACAGGCAAGAGATGTATGATCCCCATCTGCGACATCTTCTCTCAGGGCATTATCAATGAAGGAATCCAGCAGCTCTTCATAAGTTGTCTTCATCTTCTTCTTCTATACGTAGTTGGTGAATCAGGGGCGTCCCGTCCTGGTTTTTAATCAGGAAAGACACACGGAAATTGCCTGATGATGTGGAAAGACTTCCGATAGCATACCGGGAAGTCTCTTTTCCTCCCTCATGTATAATATTAAAAGAAGCAGGATGATGGTCGGTGAAAAATTTTCTAAGAATTTGTTCAGCCTGATTTTTACTGTAAACGTCCTCTTTATCAAGTATTATCAGTTCGATATTGTTATAGAAATACTTGGCCAGCTCCTCTGCATTACCGGCTCTGAACGCAAGTATTATACCTTCAGGTATAGGTCCGGATTGCATCGGTATTGCAGGGACAATGCAGAAGATCTGGAGTAAAAGAACAAGATATATTTTAATAAATGTACTCATCATAAATATTTATTTTAACTTATCAAAAATCAAACCAATTTTTAATATAAAATGCAAATTAACAAATAAATTCAAAAATGCTTGAAATATCATCGGATCAAAGATTAACTTTGAATGGAAAGGTTAAAGTAAAAAGGAACTAATTATTTATGAAAATAACTTTTCTCTTAACCGGCAAAACAAAGAAAGGTTTTGTTGATGAGGGAGTTAAAACATATGCCGGCAGGATAAAGCATTATATGCCTTTTAAAATCATTGAACTTTCTGAACCAAAGCTATCAGGAAAAATAAATGAATCTGCAATAAAAGAAAAGGAAGGGGATCAGATCATCAAGTCATTGTCTCCATCAGATAATGTAATTCTGCTTGATGAAAGGGGTAAAATGCTATCCTCACTTGAAATGGCTGATTTTATAAGGGAAAAGTCCCTGGGACCGGTAAAAAATCTTGTCTTTGTAGCAGGAGGTGCATACGGCTTCAGCAGGCAGATTTATGACCGGGCCAACGGGATGCTTTCATTGTCGAAAATGACATTCTCACATCAGATCATCCGGATTATTTTCCTGGAACAGTTATACAGGGCATTTACAATCATACGCAACGAACCTTATCATCATGGTTGATGAAGAATGATTAATTTTACGCTGTGACTGATAGAAAAACATACATAAAACATTTTGTGCTGCTGGCAATTTCTCTTGCCTTATTTTTTTTCGGTTTATTATCTCACAGGATTCCATTTTATTCACTTCGCCAGTATACCCTGAGCAAAAGATTCCAGGAAGATTTATACGATAAGGAATTCCAGCTTGATGACCTGCTTGATAATTGGGAGAAAAAAATTGTCAGTTTTAAGGAAGAAGAATACTTTGCAGCCCTTCTTGAAGAGTCTATTAATTCTATTTCTGATGAAGGATTATTACTACTTGTATACAGGAACGATTCCCTGAAATTCTGGTCTGATAATTCTTTGCCGGTAGGCCTGTATTATGATGAATGGTTATTCAGAGATCCGGCAGTATTTCTCGGTAATGGCTGGTTTCTTAAAAAGGAAAAAGTCTTTGGAGAGACAAAGGTTGTTGGGCTTCTGCTTATTAAAACAGCATATTCCTACCAGAACAAATTCCTGAAAAATGAATTCAACAAAGACTTCTGGCTTCCTTCTGCTACCACGATTTTTCGTAATCAGGATTCCCGATTCCCGGTATACAATTCCCTGGGTGATTATCTGTTTTCTCTTGATTTCAGTGATATACCGAAATACAGTGCCACTCAGCAATATTTATCATTATTCTGTTACCTTGCAGGTATTCTGCTTTTTCTTTTATCTCTAAGGCTTATTTTAGTTTCAATTGTTGATCAGGCTGAAAAACATAAAAGTTTGATAATATTCTCCATCATTCTGATCCTTTTAAATGCAATTCTTATCAAACTGAAAATCCCTCCTCATCTTGCATCCCTTGCTTTATTCTCTCCATTTCAGTTTGCAGTATCCGAGTGGTTTTCCTCACTGGGTGATATGCTTATTACTTCTTTTATCATTTTTTTCCTTTCATATAATTTTTATTTTGAATTCAATTGGAACAATACGCCACCGGAAGGAAATAAGTTTATCAGGAAGGTAGTGATATTTATCGGTGTCATTTTACTGGCATTGTACTTTGATGCTGTGATTGCAGTTATCTACAATCTTGTCATGCATTCAAGCATTACTTTTGAAGCATATAAAGTTTTGAATATCAGCATATATACATTCATCGGATTCTTAATTATCGCTTTCTTTTTCGCAGCCTTTGCCTTATTAGTGGATAAATTCATTTTATTATTCCAGCCTATCAATTCATTGCGCGACCTTTTAATATTTCCACTTTTATTTGGAATATTATCCGGATTGGGCAGTTTAATCACATCAGTACCTTTTGATCCTGTCATATATCTTATTGCAGCTATCATTGTAATGGTACTTGCATTTATCAGGTACAGAAAGAGATTCCAGTATACATATTCGACATTTGTTCTTCTGGTATTCATTTTTACCATTATTACTGTATACCAGGTCATGGTTTATTCTTCCGTCAAACAAAAATCAACCATGCAGGTCCTCGCAGTGGATCTTTCTGCAGAACATGATCCGGTTGCGGAACTACTCCTTGATGAGATTGAGGACAGCATTGCCAATGACAGTATGCTCAGATTATTGGTCCCTGATGAAGGACTGGATGAGGGATTAGTTTTTGACCATTTAACCAGAAAATACTTTAATGGTTTCTGGGATAAATATGACTTGCAGTTTACAATCTGCAATCCTACCGACAGCGTTTATGTCGAACCCCCGGTAGACAGTCTGTTTCATTGTTACGATTTCTTTGAGGAAATGGTTTCCTCATCCGGAATACATGTTCCGAATTCAAGATTTTATTTTATCGATAACCTGAACGGGAAGGTCAGTTATTTCGGGTCGTTTGACTATTATTCAGAAGACAGTCTTTTTGTTCACAGGATGTTCCTGGAATTGGATTCAAAAACAATATCCAGGGAGCAGGGATATCCGGAAGTACTGCTGGCTGAAAAATTCAGAGGGATATTAGGGAATGATTATTCGTATGCCAAATATCATCAGAATGAGCTTATTACACAGTCAGGACTTTACTCTTACAGTCAGAGGAGTGAAATATATTCTAAAAAGCAAACGGAATTTGAAAATATAAGTCTCGATGGTTACAATCATCTTGTTTATAATGTGGATGATGAAAATACTATTGTGGTGAGTCATCCAGGATTGAAGCTACTGGATATACTAATTACCTTTACATATATTTTTGTATTTTTTTATCTGCTGCTGACCATTGCATTACTCTACATTAATCTTCCTTTTTTCCAGAAGAGCATTCAGCTGAATGTTAAAAACAAGATTCAGTATTCTATGATCGCGATCCTTGTTTTTTCACTTTTATTTATCGGTGGGGGAACCATTTATTTCAGTGCCCGGCAATTCAGGCAAAGGCAATATGAAAGCCTGAGTGAAAAAATCCAGTCGGTCTACATCGAACTCATGCACAAACTTTCTTTTGAAAAAGATCTCAGGTCGGGGTGGTCATCGGGTGATTACAGGAACCTGGATGAACTCCTTCAGAAATTCTCAAATGTTTTTTACACAGACATTAATCTGTACGATCCTGAAGGAGATCTGCTTGCCACTTCACGTCCTGAGATTTTTATTCGCGAATTAAAAGGAACAAAAATTGATCCATTAGCTTACAGCCAGCTGGTAATAAAAAGCCGCAACGAATTTGTGCATGAAGAACATATTGGATCATTGAAATATCTCTCAGCCTATGTTCCATTTAAGAATAATGAAAACAAATTGCTTGCCTATTTGAATCTTCCTTATTTCACCAAAGAGAATATTCTTGCAAGTGAAATTTCCAATCTGGTTATTGCGATAGTAAATATTTATGTTATACTGATTACTATAAGTATCCTGCTGGCAGTATTTTTATCTAACAAGTTAACACGACCATTGCGGATGATCCAGGAAAAAATAAGCACATTCACACTAGGCAAGGCTAATGAAAAGATAATGTACGAAGCAAAGGATGAAATTGGCGGTCTTGTAAAGGAGTATAACCATATGGTTGATGAGCTAACCAGGAGTGCAGAATTACTTGCCAGGTCTGAAAGAGAATCGGCATGGCGGGAGATGGCAAAACAGGTTGCACATGAAATTAAAAATCCCCTTACGCCGATGAAACTGAATGTACAGCACCTGGAGCGTGCCTGGAAAGACAATCCGGTGGAATGGGAGAAAAATCTGAAAAAGATCACTACCACACTTGTAGAGCAGATTGATGAACTATCAGCTATTGCTACGGAATTTTCGAATTTTGCCCAGATGCCAAAAGCGAATAATGTTAAACTTGAATTGAAGGAACGGATATCTGATGTAGTTGGCCTTTTCAGCAAAACTGCAGGAATCCAATTCAAAACTATTTTCACAGATCAGGAAACAATTATCTTTGCTGATAAAGAGCAAATATCCAGAGTATTTATTAACCTTATCAAGAACGCAATTCAGGCTGTTCCGGATGGACGAAAAGGTATTGTGGATATCAGGCTTGAAACTGCTGATGGATTTGCTTTTGTGAAAGTAAAAGATAATGGAGCAGGTATACCGGAAGAATTGGGTGATAAACTTTTTCAGCCAAACTTTACAACAAGGTCAGGTGGCATGGGAATGGGATTAGCCATTGTCAAAAGTATAATTGAAAATGCGAATGGTGAGATAAGTTATGAGACGATAATGGGGAAGGGAACAACGTTTATTGTCAAGCTGCCATTATACTGGGAATTCTGAATTCTGAATGCTGAACGCATTAAAGGGTACA
>CAZEKO010000037.1:0-4694 GCA_964512775.1 uncultured Bacteroides sp.
TGGTAAGTTTTATCCTGGTTACGGAACAAACCTTCAGAAATGGCTGATACAACCTGTACTTCAATTTTGTTTTTCTGGTTCAATAATTTCGCTCCTTCCACGAGTGTAGATACTTCAGAACCATTACCGACGAACACAATGTCAGGGGTCTTTTTAGTGTGTATAACAATATAAGCTCCCTTTGAGCATTGCAGGGCATCCTTAAATCGGTTTGAACCGGAAACCACAGGTAAATCTTTGATATTTTGTCTGGAAAGCAGCAATGCTGTAGGCGAATGCAGGTTTTCCAATGCCATTTTCCATGCAACTGTTGTTTCAGCTGCATCGGCTGGCCGAAGTACAAGACAACTGTTATTACCTGAATGGTTTTGAAGTTGTTCCATTAACCTTATCTGAGCTTCCTGTTCCACCGGTTGGTGGGTAGGGCCATCTTCTCCGACACGGAATGCATCATGAGTCCATACATATTTGACCGGGAGTTCCATAAGGCAGGCGAGCCTTACGGCAGGCTTCATGTAATCCGAGAAAACAAAAAATGTTCCGCAGACGGGGATTACACCTCCATGCAATGCCATCCCATTGGCTATAGCAGCCATGGTTAGTTCAGATACGCCAACCTGAAGAAACGCCCCTGTAAAATCATTTCGGGTAAAGGGTCTCGTGTTTTTAAGGAATCCATCTGTTTTATCACTATTTGAGAGATCAGCAGAAGCAACGATCATGTTTTCGATCTTCTTGGCAAATAAGGCGAAAACTGTTCCTGATGCAGCACGGGTTGAGATACCTTCCTTTTGGGATATTTCTTCATAATTTATCTTTGGCACTTTGCCACTGAGAAAGAGTTCAAGTTTTTCTGCCAGTTCAGGATTAAGCTTTTCCCAGTCTTTTTGTTCTTTTTTGCGCACCCTTGCTTCCGCAGATTTTTTAGCACAGATATCCTCAAAATATTTCCTGACCTCCGGGAAAATCCTGAATGGATCTGCCGGATCTCCGCCAAGGTTAAGAACTGTTTTTTCAAATGAACCTCCTGCCTGGCTCAGGGGCATACCGTGTGTTGATACCTGGCGTTCGAAACTTGCTCCGGTATCAGTAACTGCACCCTTTCCCATAATAGTCTTTCCAATAATCAGGGTGGGTTTTTTGTTCTCATTCACTGCTTCCTGAAGCGCTTTTCTTATCTGCAAGATATCATTACCATCGATTGTCATCACCTTCCAGCCCCAGGACTCATATTTTTTTGCTGTATCTTCAGAAGTCACAGCACTTGTTAGAGTGGATAATTGTACGTCGTTTGAATCATAGAATATAACAAGATTGTGGAGACCAAGAAATCCTGCCAGGCGGCCAGCACCCTGTGAAATCTCTTCCTGGATCGCTCCATCTGATACATAGCTGAATATATTATGAGACATCCATTCCCCGAATCGTGCACACAGAAAACGTTCAGCGATAGCCGCACCAATTGCCATCACATGGCCCTGCCCAAGCGGGCCAGATGTGTTTTCAACTCCTCGTACCACATCAAGCTCAGGATGACCCGGCGTAGGGCTTTGCCATTGCCTGAATGTCATCAGGTCTTCAGTTGAATATTTATTGAACATGTGGAGAATAGAGTATAACATGGGTGACATGTGCCCTGGATCCTGAAAGAAACGATCACGATTAGCCCACTTCATATCTTCAGGATCGAAACGGAGAAACTCGGAAAATAAAACAGTTATAAAATCGGCTCCGCCCATTGCACCACCGGGATGCCCTGATTTTGCACGTTCAACCATTGCGGCTGAAAGAATGCGGATATTATCGGCCACCCTTTTTATCACCTGGTCATTCATGATGAAATTGTATTGATTAGTACTGAATTATAAAAATAACTTATTTTTGATAAAAATCTTAAGGTGATGGCTTTGAAATGCGGAATTATAGGAATAGCAAATGTGGGAAAGACAACCCTGTTCAACAGTCTGTCCGATGCACGGGCTGAATCGGGTAAAAATGCCTTTACTTCAACTAAATCGAATATTGGTATCATAAATGTCCCTGACGACAGATTATCCAGGCTTGCTGACCTGGTCAAACCAGCAAAAATAACCCCGGCAACAGTTGAAATTGTGGATATTCCCGGATTGACAAAAGGTTCAAGCCAGGGTGCAGGCGTAGGTAACCAGTTTCTCGCAGATATCAGGAATACAGATGCCCTGATCCATGTTTTACGTTGTTTTGATGATGAATCACTGCCACATATAGATGGAACAGTTGATCCAATCCGTGATATGGAAACTATTAACCTCGAGCTTCAGGTTAAAGACATGGAATCAATAGACAGGAAAATCCAGAAAACAGAAAAAATTGCAAAATTAGGGGATAAAAATGCAAAGCATGACCTTGATGTTCTGATGATGTATAAAGAACATCTTGATTCCCTGAAGCCTGCCAGGACAATAAAACTTGACGATCATAGTAAAACTGTTATCAGTGATTTGTTCCTTCTCTCTGACAAACCAGTGCTTTATGTCTGCAATGTTGATGAAGCCTCTCTTGCCAGGGATAACCGGTATGTACAGATGGTGCATGACACACTGGCAGAAGAAAAAGCTGAAATACTTGTGATTGCAGCAAGACTTGAAGCTGAAATTGCGGAACTTGATGATCCTGAGGATCGCCGGGCATTTCTTGCTGATGCAGGATTGACCGAACCTGGAGTTAACAGGCTGATCCGTTCAGCCTATAATGCACTTAATCTGATCTCATTCTTAACTGCAGGACCAAAAGAAGTAAGAGCATGGACCATCCGGAAAGGATTGAATGCACAGCAATCTGCAGGAGCCGTACACAGCGACATTGAGCGCGGATTCATCAGGGCCGAAGTAATAAAATATACCGATTATATAGAGCAGGGATCTGAGCATGCATGCAAGGAAACAGGTAAATTGTCAGTAGAAGGCAAAAATTATATTGTACAGGATGGGGATGTCATTTATTTTAGGTTTAATGTTTAATCGCCGGACTCCATTCAGCAATCTTATTGTTCCCCGGTTCTTATATCCAGGATTTTTACTTTTTCTCAACCTGTCTTTACAGGTAGTTAGTGGCCAACAAAAGCTAGCTGAATCTTATAAGGAAGCTTTGGAATACCTGGAACAAAGAGGAGAGGTATTTTTTCGGGTCCCGCTTTCCGAATCAGAGAAGATTACTTTCCTTTCGAATACTATTTCTATTGACTATAGCAGGGGGGATTTTATATACGCTTATGCATCAGCAAAAGGTTTTGATTCGTTAATTGCAAGAAAACTGACATTCTGGGTAGAGACTCCTCCTTCGCTAATGGCAAAAATTGTTTCACAACCAGGGGAATTTCCGGGAGAATGGAATAACTATCCTTCCTTTGATGAATATATCGCATTTATGCATAAACTTGCCGGCTCATTCCCGGAAATCTGCCGGCTCGACACTATTGGGTTCAGCGTAAATAAAAGGGAAATACTGGCACTTAAGATCTCCGATCATGCTCTGATAGATGAACCGGAACCTGATTTTTTATATACATCCACCATGCACGGGGATGAGCCGGGAGGGTTTCTATTACTCATGAGATTGGCCGATTTGCTGTTGAATCAATATGGAAAAGATTTTCGGGTAACTAACATGGTCGATCAGTTACAGATTTGGATAAATCCACTTTCAAATCCGGATGGGGCATATTTCCTGGGGAGTGACAATGTGTTTGGTGCTAAAAGGTTTAATATCAATAACATAGATTTAAACAGAAATTTCCCTGATCCGGAAGAAGGTCCACACCCGGATGGGGAAGAGTACCAGCCTGAAACGCTGGCTATGATGGAATTCATGAAATCCAGGCACTTTGTTTTGTCGGCAAACCTCCACGGTGGAGCTGAATTGGTAAATTATCCATGGGACACGTGGGAAAAATTCCATCCGGATGACAATTGGTACCAGTTTATAAGCAGACAGTATGCTGATACAGCTCATTTATTCCGTAGTCAGTATATGGCTGATATGGTAAACGGAATCACTAATGGTTTTGCCTGGTACTCAATTTCCGGTGGCAGGCAGGACTATGTCAATTATTTTCTCCAGGGAAGAGAAGTCACCCTTGAATTATCTCATGATAAAATTCCTCCTGCAGATACACTTCAGTGGCTCTGGGAATGTAACCACAGGTCGCTTCTCAATTACATGGAACAAACACTTTTCGGTGTAACAGGAAAAGTCACAGACCGCATGACCTCACAACCGGTATTATCGAAAATTGAAATCCCCGGCCATGATTCACTGAATTCATTTGTCTGGTCAGATAGTATATCAGGGAGATTCAGCAGAATGTTAAAAGAGGGTGCTTATGATCTGAAATTTAGTGCCGATGGATATATTGATACATTGATAACCTCAGTCCAGGTGACCGATTTTCATACTTCATTACTGGATGTCATGCTCACACCCAGGCACTCAGGTGCTATAACATATCAGGGGCCAATAATCCGGATAACAAATCCTTTCACTGCCGGATTGAAAATTTCTATCGTAACTGCGTCACAGGAAAAGATCATAATTAATCTTTTTGATGCCGGAGGAAGAAAAGTAGTTCCTGACTATAAAATTACTTCCGTCGAAGGAGAAAATACATTAATTATCAACGGAGAATCCCTCAGCCCCGGAATCTATATACTGAAAAT
>CAZEKO010000037.1:4794-13219 GCA_964512775.1 uncultured Bacteroides sp.
TAAATTTTAGGACTATATTTGCAGTTTTTAATGAATGAACTATTCTGAATAGCAAGATAATATTGGAACATCGCAAAGGTGAAGGTTAGAATTAAACAAAAATGAAAATATTAAAAATTTCAGCATTACTGGTACTGATTCATATTTTTCCTGTTATTTCTGTTGCGCAGGATTATAAGAAAATCCCGTCTGAAAAACCCAGGTTAATTGTTGGTATTGTTGTTGATCAGATGCGGTATGATTATATATACAGGTTCTGGAACAAATTTGGTAATGGAGGGTTCAAAAAAATGGTCCAGGAAGGAACTTACTGTAAAAATGCGAGTTTTCAGTTCCTGATCAATGAGACTGCGGTCGGACATGCAACTATTTCTTCAGGAGCACAACCCTCTGATCATGGGATCATAGCCAATAACTGGTATGTAAGCCTTCAGGATAAAGTTATTAATTGTGTGGAAGATGACAGATATAGTACGATAGGGGGCAGTTATGAGTCGGGGCGATATTCTCCTTCGAAATTGCTGGCTTCTACTATAGGCGATGAATTGAAACTTTCCAACGGTTCAAAATCGAAAGTTATTGGTATTGCGCTTGATAACGATGCGGCCATTCTTTCTGCAGGCCATTCAGCGGACTATGCCTTCTGGTTTGATACAAAAACAGGCAATTGGATAACCAGCAGTTATTATACTGATTCACTTCCTGTGTGGGTAAATGAATTCAACGACAAGGATATAGCCCGGCTTTACCTTCAGTGGATATGGGAACCGCTGCTTCCCCTGGCTGAGTATACTGAAAGCCTTCCTGATCTGAATATTTTTGAAAAGGGGATTAATGGAAAGTTTGTCTTTCCTTATGATCTGAGTAGAATGAGTTCTTCCCGGAGTACTCAAATAAATTACGAACTGATAAAATATACCCCTTTCGGGAATTCATTTACAAAAGATCTTGCTATTGCGGCTATTGCCAATGAAAATCTGGGAAAAGATGAATATACGGATATCCTGACAATAGGTTTTTCTGCAAATGAATATATTGGCAGAGCTTTCAGCGCCAATTCAGTGGAAATGGAGGATGCTTTTATACGGCTGGATCATGAGCTGGAACATTTTTTCAATTTTATTGATGAGTACATTGGCAGTGAAAATGTGTTAGTGTATCTTACTGCAGACCAGGGACTTAATTATAATCCGGCTTTCCTGGATGAGCACCGGATACCATCCGGAGAATTTAATCCGAATGGTGCACTTTCTCTTTTAGCGAGTTACCTGAACATCCTTTACGGTGAAGGCAACTGGGTCAGGTACTATTATGCCCAACAGGTATACCTGAATCATGAACTTATTGAAGATGCCCGGATCCCGCTTGACGAAGTCCAGGAAAAGGTGGTGTCATTCCTTTTGCAATTTGAAGGAGTTGCTAATGCTATAACTTCGCATACTTTACAAACAACAAGTTTCCAGGATGGCATTTTCAGGAAAATCCAGAATGGCTTTCATCAAAAAAGATCAGGTGATGTTATTATTAGTCTGACACCCGGCTGGACTGAAAAGAACGTAAACAATACCCTTTATCATTCTTCTTATAATGGAGACAACCAGGTCCCCTTAATCTGGTATGGTTGGAAAATAAGCAGAGCCACTGTTAACCGGCCTGTAAGTCTGACTGACATTGCTCCGACACTGTCTTTTTTCCTTGATATTTCCCGGCCAAATTCATCGACAGGGGAGGTAATCTTAGAAGTTGTACGGTAACATAGGCCCCATCATTCCATTCTTTCATTATATTCTTGGGCAGCTCCGGCAAGAACTTCTAAATTATTCAGATCTTTTTCAAGGGCGGTACCAATAACGATGACATCTGCGCCCGCGTCATATATGGCATTTAACTGGTCCGGCTTTTGTATTCCCCCTCCGACAATTAGCGGGATGGTAATATTCCTTTTTACTTCTGCTATAAGATTTGTTTTAACAGGTTCAATTGCCCCGCTGCCTGCCTCAAGATATAACAGGCGGTGTCCGAGCATTTCACCAGCCAGGGCAGTAGCAACGGCAAGTTCAACCTTATCAGCAGGAATAGGTTTTGTATTACTGATGTACTCAACGGAGGTAAGCCGGCCGTTTTCTATAAGAATATAACTGGTTGGGATGATCTCCAGTCCGCTTTTTTTCAGGACGGGTGCGGCAATAACATGATTGCCAATAAGATATTCGGGATTTCTTCCTGAGATCAGGCACAATAAAAATATGCCATCGGCATTTCCTGAAATTTGCATAACATTCCCTGGAAACAGGATAACTGGCACATCAGTGTTTTCTTTCAGAATCCTTACAACATGATCAATCGGATTAGAAATCAGGCTTCCCCCGGTCAGAATAAAATCAATCCCATTTTGCCCGGCAGCTTTACCAATGCGGACTAACGACTCATCATCATACTTGTCGGGATCCACATGCAGTGCGAACATTTTCCTTTTTCCGAGTGTATCCCTGATAAACTTATAAAGCATAGCCTGTCTATTTACAGCTCCAGACAATAGCATAATTATTGATCCTGAAGTAGTTAAGGATAAATTTTTCCTTTCCTTTCCCGGTTTTCACAGTGCCCGTCAACTCACCTTTTTCTTCCGGTTCAAAATTGTCAATAATAATATCTTTTTTAAAATGAATGTCACGTTTATCACAAATCTTATAAAGGGCTTCCTTCGCGCACCAGTAGATGTATAAGTGGTACTGGATCAATGCCGGATCATCGGTCACATTTTCCGATTTGTGAATGAACCGGTCGGCGATTCCGCCGATACGGTGCGACATGTATTCGAGATCTATGCCGACCCTTCTGTCTTTACTCAAAAGAATAGATGTAAACTCATGAGAATGGGAGATGCTTATGTTAAAGGAATTATCTTCAAGAAATGGCTTTCTTTCATCATTATAAATGATCCTTACATTCCGGCCTGCCATTTCATTGGCAAGAGTCCTTACACTGAGCCATTCAATTTTCCTGTTGTAATTCCTGAAATTGTCAAGGGTATTCAGCTCACTCTCGTTCAGGGTAACTCTGCCGAAAAGGTCATCATAATTCTCACGTATCAACCATATACCAAGCTGACAGCCTTCAGTACAATCTTTATGGATAATCATTCCCATTTCGGAGGACCATTAATGATTTGAAGGTTCAAATATAGAATTTTTAAAAATCTTTCCATTCAAGGGTTTCGACAAGATGCATAATATCCTCCATGAAAAAACCGATTACAGGTGCCAGAGAATCAGCATTTGGCTGTACATTAAAATAAAGCGAACCTCTCAGGAAATGCCTTGTACTGTCGGTTAAGTAAAATTGAACACTGGAAGCAGCATCCCCTTTGATCTGGTATAAAAGGCCATACACCTTTTTTTCATCGTTGGTGTAGAGAGTTTCACTGATAGCGTCAGCTTTAACAGTGTGTTTATAAGCCAGCGTACGGCTGTCCTCAATATAAACATTTACGTTATTCCTTACAGGTTTATAGCTGATATGGATTTTACCACCAAAACTGGGAAATTCTATGTTTATCCAGCAGGGTTCTGCAATTCTGCTGGTATCGGCGATTATCTTTCCATATAAAGGATATTCAAAAGTAAAGGGACAGCTGGAATTGTAGATCTGGTATGTTTTTTCCGGAAAATCAATCCTTAGATAGCCGGCTGGTTTAGGTGTGTAATGCCGTTTGCAGCACAGGAGTGAAAGCAGCAGAATAGCCCATATGAGGATCCGGGGGAAACGTATCATCTGGACGACTATTTAATATTATCTTTCTGAAGGGATACCCTGATCTGTTTGATCCGGCGTTTATCTGCCGATTCGATTGTAAACAAAATGTCCTTGAGATTTATGTTTGTCTTAACAGCCGGGATTTCCCCCTTCTTTTCAAGGATAAGCCCTGCCAGGCTATCGGCATCTCCTTTTATATCATCAAAAAGGTTTTCCGGGATACCGGTGATTTTAAAGAAATCCTTTAATAAAACCTTGCCATCGAAAATATAGTTGTTCTCATCAAGCTTCTGGTATATGACTTCGGCCTCCTGATCTGATTCATCCATTATATCCCCGACAATCTCCTCAATAACGTCTTCCATGGTAATAATTCCACCGGTACCCCCGTATTCATCCACTACAATAGCCATATGGATTTTCTTTGTCTGAAATTCCCTCAGCAGGTCATCAATTTTCTTGTTTTCCGGCACGTAATAAGGAGGGCGGATAAGTGACTGCCATTTGAATCTGCTGGTTTTGTCGAGGTGAGGGAGCAGATCTTTAATATACAGGATACCTTTGATATTATCGATATCACCATCATATACTGGTATCCTGGAGTACCCGTATTCAACTACAAGAGGGATAAGTTGCCGGAGTTTAGTCTTAATATCGATGGCGGAGATATTTATTCTTGGTGTCATTACCTCTCCTGCATCAATATTCCCGAACTTGATTATGCTTTCCAGGATAGTTTTTTCCTCAGCAATATCATCCGAAGCCAGCTCGATGGCTTCCGACAGATCATTCATGGATATATTTTGCTTTTTTAATGCCAGTCTTTTTTTGACAAAAGAGGTGGAGTAGATAAGGGCTGATGCGACGGGATGAAATATTTTTTCACAGACAACAATAAAATAGATCAGGACGAAGGCGAAGGATTGGGGATATCTGTTCGCATACAGTTTTGGCATTATTTCGCCAAAGAGAAGTATAATAAAGGTAACGATCACGACCTGGATAAGAAATTCAAGGACCGGTGCATTTTCAACACTCATAAGCGCATTCAGGGTAAATGAAGAAATGATGACGATTGCAATATTTATGAAGTTATTTGTAATAAGTATAGTTGCCAGGAGACGTTCAGGAGTTTTAAGCATGTGCATTATGAGCCGGGATCTCTTTGAATTTTTAGCTGCGATGGCCGACCGGTCTGATGGCGAGAGGGAAAAGTATGCCACTTCAGATCCGGAAGCAAAGGCAGAACCGGTCAGCAGTATTATAATACAAATGAATGCTGCTACGATCGATGGAGTAACCGGATAAAAATAAAAATCTGTTTCCAAACCGGGAGAAAAATTAATTGTCAAAATCAGAACGGAAGATCGTCGCTCTCTTCGGGTTTTGGGTCTGAACCAGTATAATCTGAATTCCCCGGAGCTTCCCCGACTGCATTATTGATCTCAGATGAAGGTTGTGGAGCTTGTTTAGCCTGTTGTGCCGATTCATCAGCAGTGGCTGCGGCAGCAGGTCGTGAAGCTTGCCTGTCCTGAGGGACTGACTCATCTGGCTTTCGGCCAAGCATCTGCATGGTATCAGCTATAATTTCAGTAGTATATCTTTTGTTTCCTTCCTTGTCGTCCCATGACCGGGTTCTGATCCTTCCCTCAATGTACAGCTGGGAACCTTTTTTAACATATTTTTCAGCGATTTCTGCCAGGCCTCGCCACAGGACAATATTGTGCCATTCTGTGTTTGTGACCTTATCGCCGTCCCTGTTCCTGTAAGACTCGCTTGTTGCAAGTGGAAAGGAACATACAGCAGTCCCTCCCTCGAGGTAACGGATCTCAGGGTCTTTACCGACATTCCCTACAAGAATAACTTTGTTAATTGACATATTTCAGGAATGAAAAATATTCAGCAAAGATACAAATTTAACAATCCATCCCCATATAATGTAAGTCCATATTGTACGGTATACCCATAATCGCAAAAAATAATGTGTAAGTATTTCATTTATATACAGAAAACATTTATATTTGCAATTCGAGTTTAGATTTTAATCGTAATTAACTGATATTTAAAGATTTTAAAAATGACTAAAGCAGACATCGTAAACGAAATCTCAAAAAACACAGGGATTGAGAAAGTAACTGTCCAGAAAACTGTTGAAGCTTTTATGGAAACCCTAAAAGATTCTATAGTACGGGACAAGAATGTGTACCTCAGGGGATTTGGCAGCTTTATTGTAAAGAAAAGAGCAAAAAAGACTGCCAGGAATATTTCCAAGAATACTACAATTATAATTCCTGCGCATTTTATCCCCGCGTTCAAACCTGCAAAATCGTTTGTAAACAAGGTTAAGAACAACGTTAAGCGTTAAACGCCTGAACACTCGTTAATAAGAAGAGGAGAAAAGAGAGATGCCAAGCGGAAAGAAGAGAAAAAGGCACAAGATGGCAACGCATAAACGTAAGAAACGTTTGCGCAAGAACAGGCACAAAAAGAAGAAGTAAATCTTCAATTTCTTTGCTTTTAAATCATTTAGAGATTTATCATTGTAGAAAACCTAAAGATCCCTATGGTTCTTTAGGTTTCTGCTCTTTGTATATATGCTCGTTCGATGTTGTCCGTGCGATCTAATGTAATTATGTAGTGACAAAGGAACCTGAAAAAGAACTTATTATTGATGCATCTTCCCCTGAAATTTCGATCGCCCTACTTGAAGACAAAAATCTTGTCGAATTAAAAAAAGAAAAAAGCGACGTACAATTTTCTGTAGGTGATATTTACCTTGGGAAGGTGAAAAAGATCATGCCGGGGCTTAATGCGGCATTTGTGGATATCGGATATGGAAAGGATGCTTTCCTGCATTACCTCGATCTGGGACCTCAATTCAGCTCCCTGAACAAATATGTCAATTTTGCTCTATCTGGAAAAGGGAAATTACCCCCGTTGCATAAATTTAAAAGGGAGCAGGATATCAAAAAGGAGGGCAAGATTTCTGAGATACTCAAGACCGGACATCACGTCCTGGTTCAGATCGTAAAAGAACCAATTTCAACAAAAGGCCCAAGGCTGACTTCCGAGATTTCTATTGCCGGAAGGAACATGGTTCTGATTCCATTCAGTGATAAAGTTTCCGTTTCGCAAAAGATTGAATCTGATGAAGAAAGGAGCAGACTGAAAAGACTCCTTCTCAGCATCCGTCCTAAAAATTTCGGTATTATTGCCAGGACTGCTGCCGAAGATAAAAAAGTTGCCGTTCTGGACACTGAACTGAGAGGGCTCATAAAAAAATGGGAATCAGCTTATGAAAATCTGGCCGGCTCCCGTCCCCCTAAGTTGATAATAAGTGAAGTAAACCGTACCACAGCTATACTGAGAGATATTCTTAATGTTTCATTTAACAATATCCATGTTAATGACCCTATCCTTTTCAGGGAAATGAAGGAATACATCAGTACCATTGCTCCCGAGAAACAAAAAATCGTCAAATATTATTCAGGTGATGTTCCTGTATTTGAAAAATTTGGTATCGATAAACAAATAAAATCTTTATTCGGTAAGACAGTTTCCTTCAAAAACGGGGCTTACCTGATCATCGAACATACTGAAGCACTGCATGTTATTGATGTAAATTCAGGAAACCGCTCAAAAAATGTTTCCGATCAGGAAACTACTGCACTTGAGGTTAACCTGGCTGCTGTAGATGAAATTGCACGACAGCTCAGGCTGCGTGATATGGGTGGCATTATCGTTGCAGACTTCATAGATATGGTTTCAAACGATCATAAGAATATGGTGTTTGAAAGGATGAAAGATGAAATGGCGAAGGACCGGACTAAACATAATATCCTGCCACTCAGCAAATTCGGTCTTTTGCAGATCACACGTCAGAGAGTCAGGCAGGAGATGAATATAGATGTCTCCGAGAAATGTCCGACCTGCCTTGGCAGTGGAACAACCGGCCCGAGTATTATGTTCACGGATAATCTGAAGGAAGCCGTCAGGAATGCCATAAGAGATTATAAACTGGATAAGATTATCATCCATGTTCATCCTTATATTGAGGCTTATTTGAACCGTGGTTGGCATTCGGAAGCTGGAAAGTGGACAAAAGATCTTAAATGTAAAATAACTATAAAACCGGTTTCATCACTGCATTTTCTTGAATACAGGCTTTTAACTTCGAGGGGAGAAGAAATACCTATATAAAAAGGAAATGAAGAAAATAAATATTTTTTTGTTTGTAGTCTTCGTGCTGGCATTCATTCAGAGCACTTCAGCTCAGGTACTTGATCCTATTGACTGGAAATTTGAATATAATCGGGTCAGCGATAAAGAAATTGATCTTGTTTTCAGGGCTGAAATCGAAAATAAATGGCACCTCTATTCCCAGGATATTGATGAGGGCGGGCCAATACCCACCTCATTCACATTTAATCCATCTGAACACTATCAGCTTTCTGGAAAAACCCTCGAGATATCAAAACCGGAAATTATTCATGATCCAAGCTTTGGAATGGACCTTAAAATGTTCAGTCATGAAGCCGTTTTTAAACAGAAAATACTCCTGCTGACCGATCAGGATTTCGTACTGGCGGGTAATATTGAATATATGTCTTGTGATGATAAACGATGCCTGCCTCCGGATAATGAAGAATTCACTTTCGATCTGAAAATT
>CAZEKO010000038.1:0-4451 GCA_964512775.1 uncultured Bacteroides sp.
CAGCTTTACAATCAGCCGGACATCTCACCCTTCTTTCCCAATCACTCGATAAGATCCCATTGGATGACAATAACAAAATTTTTTTCATTGACATTGCTATAGGTATCCTATCTGCAATTGTTGACAATGTCCCCCTTGTGGCCGCAGCGATGGGAATGTATCCCATCGGTCTGCCCGGCTCAATCGGTTATATATCATATTTTATGACTGACGGACAGTTCTGGGAACTCCTTGCTTATACTGCAGGGACCGGCGGAAGCATTCTGATTATTGGTTCAGCAGCCGGTGTTGCGGCTATGGGCCTTGAAAAAATTGACTTCATATGGTATCTAAAGCGCATTAGTGTGCTGGCTCTTGCAGGATATTTCAGCGGTGCAGTAGTTTATTTCCTTATGTTTGGATTATAATTGCATTAGTGCATAAATATTTTAAAACGGGGTGTAATATTCTGGATTATATCCCGTTTTTTTTAATAAATTAGGCCCGGATCAAAAATCTTTAACATGCAGCTTTTACTAATATTACTTCAGATCAGCACGTCAGAGACCTCTGCACTAACTCAGTCCGCAGGAGAAATCAGGATGTCATACTGGGATCTTGCCATTAAAGGTGGATGGGTAATGATACCCATAATCCTCCTGTCAGTACTTGCAGTCTATATTTTTGTGGAAAGATATTTCGCAATTAAGAGAGCCTCCGAGATTGATATTAATTTTATGAACAGGATAAGAGACTATATACACGATGGAAAGATTGAAAATGCTCTTACCCTGTGCCAATCATACACCAATCCGGTCTCCAGGATGATTGAAAAAGGAATTCAGCGAATCGGCAGACCTCTGTCCGATATCAGTGCAGCAATTGAAAATGTCGGCAAACTTGAAATATATAAACTCGAAAAAGGATTTCCCACTCTGGCGACCTGTGCCGGAGGTGCTCCCATGCTCGGTTTTCTTGGTACAGTCATGGGAATGGTCAGGGCATTTTATGATATGTCAATGGCTGGAAATAATATTGATGTAACTTTGCTTTCAAGAGGGATTTATACGGCACTGGTTACTACAGTGGCAGGACTAATTGTAGGGATTATTGCATATTTCTCATATAACTACCTGGTAGCCCGCGTTGAAAAAGTGGTCAACAAACTGGAAGCCAATTCCACAGAATTCATGGATCTTTTAAATGAGCCTGTTTCAAAATAAAATAAACCATGGCACTTAGAACCGGTCATAAAGTCAGTATGCAGTTCAGCATGGCCAGCATGACGGATATCGTTTTTCTGTTACTTATCTTTTTTATGATCACATCGACCCTTATAGCGCCCAATGCTCTTAAACTTCTTTTACCTCAGAGCAAAGCCCAGACTGCTGCCAAGCCTATTACTACGATATCCATTACAAAGAATCACGAATATTATCTTGAAACAACTCCGGTTAGTATTACTGAACTGGAAGCCAGGCTCAGGGTAAAACTCAAAGGAGAAATTGAACCTACAATCTCGCTCCATGTTGATCGAAGCGTACCAATGGAGGATGTAGTTAAAGTTATGAATATTGCCAGGGATAACCGTTATAAACTGATCCTGGCAACCACACCATATTAATTTGTACTGATATGAAAAAGAAAAATGGCATACTCGGCACTATTATATTTCATGGTCTTCTTATTCTGATCATCTTATTTTTCGGATTTTCAACACCTTTGCCGCTTCCCGGGGAGGAGGGCATTCTCATTAATTTCGGAACGGATGATTTCGGATTCGGTGAAATTGAACCTGCATATTCTGATTTACCTGATAACCAGGAAATTGTGACTCAACAGGAAGAATACACCCCTGAATCTGACAATGAAGAAATTCTTACCCAGGATTTTGAAGAATCCGCTGCTGTTAAAGAAGAAAAAGTCACAACCGAAAAACAAACTATTAAAAAAGAAGTTATTACAAAAACTGTTACAGAAACGGAATCAGAAGAGACCACTCAACCAGTAGTTGAAGAAAAAAAGGTTAATGAAAGGGCTCTGTATAAAGGAAGGGGTTCAACAGATGAAAGTTCAGGTAGTGAAGGTATTACGCAGGGAGATGGCAACCAGGGAAGCATAACCGGTTCAACTGACTCAGATAATTATTCTTCGGGATTGAGCCAGGGCTCAGGTGGTGTCGAATACAGTCTGGCAGGAAGGAATCCACTTTTTCTTCCAAAACCTAAATATGAGTACCAGGTCGAAGGTAAAGTCGTTGTGGAAATCAGGGTAGACAGAAATGGAAATGTTACATATGCCCGTGCCGGTGTTAAGGGTTCAACAACCAATGATGAAAACCTGAGTAAAGCTGCTCAGGAGGCCGCTTTAAAAGCCAGGTTTGACAGCAAATCAGATGCTGCTTACACTCAAACGGGAACTATCACTTACCACTTTATTCTTCAGTAGTTAAAAGATCAGATCAAACACTCCAAATAATTGCAGGGATGCAAGTGCAAGTGCGACAAGTACGAAATAGCTGACAGCCCTTGCCCCGACCTTAACTGCATACTTTGCTCCCAGAAATGCACCTATCATATTGCCAACAGCGAGTATAAGCCCAAGTTTATAGTTAACCTGGTCATTAAAAATAAATATAAGCAGTGCAAATGGTGTATATAATAATACAATAAATACCTTTAAAGCATTGGCTTTGACCAGATCGAAACCCGCACCCAGTACCAGTCCGGCAAGGAGAAAAAATCCTACTCCGGCCTGGATAAAACCTCCATAAATTCCAATCAGAAAAAAGATAATGATCTGAATCCATCTGGAAACAGGGGGATGCCCTTCCCTGCTTTTAATCCACCTGTCAGGATTTAATAAGATCAGAAAGAACATTATGACCAGCAAACCTCCGATTGTTTTGGTCATTACAGCCTCATTCAGATTTATTGCTATCTGGGCGCCTATCAACGAGCCGAAAGTTGCGGGAATGCCTATCCTTAATCCTTCTCTGAAGTTTAGCATTTTATGCTGCCTGAAAGTAACCGTTCCAACTATATTATGAAGTAAAATTCCTATCCTGTTTGTGCCATTGGCAACATTTGCCGGTAAGCCAAGAAACATAAGAAGAGGAAGTGTCAGGAGAGAACCGCTGCCTGCAACTGTGTTAATAAAGCCGGCAATTATGCCAACTCCTATAACGGCTAATACGAGGTACCACTCCATTTTTTCGTTTAATACGCAAACAAAGGATAATCCTTCATCATCGAATTTACCTTAAATTTTACCTGATTTATAACGGATTCATTTTCAATGTTCTGTATAACCGTATCAATGAGTTCTACAATTGGTTCCATGAGATCTTCCTTTACACCTCTGGTTGTGATTGCAGGCGTTCCAATGCGGATACCGGACGCCTGAAATGGTGAGCGGTCATCAAAAGGCACCATATTTTTATTGATTGTAATATCAGCTTTGACAAGAGCATCTTCAGCCATACGGCCGGTAACATCAGGGTATTTTGTCCTGAGATCAATCAGCATGGAATGGTTATCAGTCCCTCCTGAAATAATTTTATACCCGGATGCAATAAAGGCATTGGCCATTATCATTGCATTTTTCTTTACCTGCAGCATATATTCCCTGAACGAATCTGTAAGTGCTTCGGCAAAAGAGACTGCTTTTGCAGCGATTACATGTTCTAATGGTCCTCCCTGAGTCCCCGGGAACAGAGCAGAATCCATGATCTGAGTCATCGTCTTTAATTTACCTTTGGGAGTAGTAATTCCCCATGGATTTTCAAAATCCTCACCCATCAAAATCATTCCACCCCTGGGTCCCCGTAAAGTTTTATGAGTTGTGGTTGTAACAATATGACAATGAGGGAAGGGAGAGTCAAGCAAACCTTTTGCTATCAGGCCTGCTGGATGGGCAATATCGCACATCAGTAATGCCCCTACCCGGTCTGCTATCTGACGCATCCTTTTGTAGTCCCAGTCACGGGAATAAGCAGATGCTCCTGAAACAATCAATTTTGGATTTTCACGCAGGGCGATATTTTCCATCATATCATAATCCACTCTTCCCGTATCAGGATGTACTCCATATGCGACAGGCCGGTAAAGGATCCCTGAATAATTAACCGGTGAACCATGCGTCAGATGCCCACCATGGGAAAGGTCGAGTCCCAGGAATGTATCACCCGGGCTTAATATTGCCAGCATAACTGCAGCATTCGCCTGGGCTCCTGAATGAGGCTGAACATTTGCCCATACTGCATTAAATAATTCTTTTGCACGGTCGATAGCAAGTTGCTCAACTTCATCAATAAACTGGCATCCTCCGTAGTACCTTTTGCCGGGTAATCCTTCAGCATACTTGTTTGTCAGGCATGATCCCATTGCTTCCAGTACCTGATTGCTGACAAAGTTCTCTGAAGCAATAAGCTCAATACCCTGAAGCTGGCGATTATTTTCTTTTTTAATCAA
>CAZEKO010000038.1:4551-11739 GCA_964512775.1 uncultured Bacteroides sp.
ATGTAGCAATGTAACAATATAACAATGTAATAGTTGAAGAAATGCAGTTCCGGAGTTACATAATTGTGATTTTGTTAATGTCGACGGGATTTAATTTCCGAAGTCAGGCACAGGATCCCGAACCTCCTGTAATTCGTTTTGTCAGTGTTGATACATTAACTGGAGATGTCCTGATTAACTGGGAAAAAGAATCTTCATCAGGTGTACAAAAATACGTCATATACCAGGGAAGAGAAGGATCTGATCCCATCGTGGCTGACCCTATTGATACACTTGATGTTACTGTCACAAGCTATATCCACCAGTCATCTTCTGCCGCAACCAGATCAGTACCATATACTTTAGCATCAATATATTCTGATGATACAAGTCCTCTGGCTGGTTATCACTATACTATTTATACCTCGATAAAGTATGATTCCTGTCAGAGTTCACTTATTATCAATTGGACACCTTACATTGGATGGAACAATGATCTTATTGCATATAATATACATATCAGAACAGGTACAGGAGGATCAGTCAAAATTCCATCCCTCTCTCCAGGGACTACTAGTTATGAATACACAGGAGTAACTCCCTATACTGATTATTGCGTTTTTGTCGAAGCAGAAAACAGATACTTCCTGAAATCGACATCCAATCAGGTTTGCCTGACAACAACACGTGCATCTCCCCCATCTTATATAAATGCTGATTTTGCAACCGTTTCAGGTAATAATTTAATTCAGCTATCATTTTCATTTGATCGGATTACTCAGGTACATAATTTCATATTATTATTCGGTAGAAGTGAAGACAATATTGTGGTTCCGGTTGCCGAATTTAACAACATCACATCAGGTTCTATAAGTTATACACATGAAGTATTTTCAGTCAGAAAGAAAAATTACTACCAGCTGGCAGCTGTAGATCTTTGCCCTGAAAAAAATCCTTTGAAGAAATCCAACCTCGCCAGCAATATTATCCTTGAAGCATCAGAGAATGATTTACTTGTAACTCTTGAGTGGGACGATTACCAGCAATGGCATGCTGGTGTTAAGTATTATAATGTTTACCGGATTACAAATGGTACGAACATCGAAAAGATCGACAGTCTTAGTTCCGGTACAAACACAATAACCGATAACCTTGAATTTCTGAGAGACAGTTTTGATATAATCAGTGATGAAGTGTGTTACTATATTGAAGCCGAAGAAAATGATAATAATATATATGGTATCAAGGGATACAGCAGGAGTAACACAGTATGTATATCAGTAGAACCTAAGATTTTTATGGCAAATGCTTTTACACCGGATGGAAATGGCCATAATGACAAGATCAAGCCAATCCTGACTTTTCGACCGGAAAAATATTTTTTCGCAGTATATGACAGATGGGGATCAAAAATATTTGAAACCAATAGTCCTGATGAATACTGGTATGGTGATGTTAATCATAAGAGGGATGCGCCTCCCGGAGTATATATTTACTATCTTAAATTTACAACTTCAGGCAATATCAGTATTGAAAAGAAAGGGACAATAACTTTGTTTTATCCATGATAAAAATTCTGCCACAATACAGAAAATCATTAATTTTATAATTTATCTCTAGGCTAATTTATGACTGTCCTGACCAAAACGGAAGAAGATCTGATACAAGCTCATTTTGAGGACCTACTGAAGCATTGTTCGAGGTTTGAGTCCAAAATGGACCAGAGGATGATTCGTAAAGCCTTCAAATTTGCAAATGAGGCCCACAAAGGAACAAGAAGAAGGTCAGGAGAGCCATATATATTACATCCAATTGCTGTAGCAAAAATAGTTACGTATGAGATGGGATTGGGTACAAAATCAGTGGTTTGTGCCTTATTGCATGATGTGGTTGAAGACACTGACTATTCCATCGAAGATATTGAAAATCAATTCGGTAAAAAAGTTGCTTCCATAATCGATGGCCTTACAAAAATATCTGACGTCTTTGATAATCAGTCTTCCCTTCAGGCAGAAAACTTCAGAAAAATGCTTCTGACCCTTTCTGATGACGTCAGGGTAATCCTTATAAAACTGGCTGACCGGTTGCATAACATGAGGACTCTTGATTCTTTGCCTCCAAACAAGCAGATCAAAGTATCAGGAGAAACTATTTACCTGTATGCTCCACTAGCTCATCGTCTTGGACTATATGCAATAAAAACAGAATTGGAAGATCTGAGCCTTAAATACCGGTTTCCAAAAATTTATCAGGATCTTGTTACCAGGGTAAAAGACAATGAAAAAAGACGGCAGACGATGATAAACACATTTGCCCTGCCAATTATTATTAAGCTTGAGAATGCTGGTTTTCATTTTGACATTTCTGGCAGACCCAAATCGATCTATTCTATTTGGAATAAAATGCAACTGAAAGACATTCCCTTCGAGGAAGTGTATGATCTGCTTGCCATTCGTATTGTATTTGAACCTTTACCCGATATTCCGGAGAAAACACAATGCTGGAATATATACTCCCTGATCACCGATACATATATGCCGAAGCCTGACCGGATACGCGACTGGGTATCTACACCAAAAGCTAATGGTTATGAAGCACTGCACGTAACTGTTATGGGTCCCTCAGGTAACTGGATAGAAGTGCAGATCAGGAGTAAAAGAATGGACGAAATTGCTGAGCGCGGATTTGCTGCTCACTGGCAATATAAACACACAGGATCCAGTGGAAGTTCCGAACTGGATAAATGGCTTAAAAAAATCAGGGAGCTTCTTGAAAATCCTAATTCTGATGCCCTTGAATTCCTCGATGATTTCAAATTGAACCTTTTTTCTTCAGAAATCCTTGTTTTTACCCCCAAAGGTCAGATAATATCACTTCCAAAAGATTCTACTGCCCTTGATTTCGCATATGAGATCCATACTGAAATTGGTAATAAGGCCATTGGTGCAAAAATAAATCATAAACTCGTACCTCTTAATCACATACTGAACAGTGGCGATCAGATTGAGATCCTCACTTCAGATAACCAGAAAGTCCAACCGGAATGGTTTAATAATGTCATAACCGCCAAAGCCAAATCAGCTATAAAAGCGGCTATAAAAGCCGATAGCAAAAATCGTATTGAAATCGGCCAACAGATGCTCGAAGATAAACTCAAGGAATATAACCTGAAGCCCAGCTCAAGAATTTTTAAAAAACTCCTGCCGGAATATGAAGTTATTTCAAAAGATGAGCTCTACAGCAAAATAGGCAGTGGTATCATCAGTCTGGGTGATCTGAAAAAAATTTTAAAAAAGAATACTAAAAACAAGTGGATACGTTACTGGGAACTGCAATTTGGATTCGGATCCAGAAGTAAAAAAGAGGTCGACAAGACACCTGTTAAATCCCCACAATCCAATAAAATTACCGGTTATTACATGATCAGGGAAAATCCTGATGAAGCTGAACAGGAATATATGCTGGCTAAATGTTGTAATCCTATTCCTGGTGATAATGTAATCGGATACAGAAATCAGGACAATACCCTAATTATTCATAAAGCCAAATGTCAGAATGCCCTGAAACTTATTTCGAGAGAGGGAAACCGGATAATACCTGCGAACTGGACTACTCATAAGATACTGTCATATCTTGTAAGGATCAGTATCAGTGGAGTTGATAAATTCGGAATTTATAATAATATCACGACAGTAATTTCCAAAGAACTTGCCGTAAACATGCGGAATATCAATCTCGCCAGCCATGATGGTATTTTTGACGGAACAGTCGACATTTACGTGCATAATACAGCCGACCTGAATAATCTTATTCTGAACCTCAGTAAGATCAAGGGTGTCGAATCGGTGAACCGTGTTGAAACGATGGAAGAATAATCATTATTTCAGAAAAAGTATATATTTTTGTAATTATTTTTAATTAGACTAAGTTATGATCGCTGAAGAAACAAAAGAGACAGTAAAAAAGATTTTCACGGAATACCTCGAAAAGAAAGGTCACAGAAAAACTCCTGAAAGATATGCAATCCTGGAGGAGATATATTCAAGGGATGGCCATTTCGATATAGAGTCTCTCTATATTTTCATGAAAAACAAGAATTATAGAGTTAGCCGTGCAACTTTGTACAATACAGTAGAATTGCTCCTGGATTCAAATCTTATCATCAAGCATCAATTTGGTAAAAATATTGCCCAGTTTGAGAAAGCATATCATTGTATGCAGCACGACCATCTTATTGATGTTGAAACAGGCAAAGTCACTGAATTTTGCGATCCAAGAATTGATGAGATTATTAAAAGTGCATGCGAAGTGAATAATTTCAAGCCAACACATCATTCTCTCTATATATACGGCACCTCAGGTGAAAATCAGAGTTAATATTACAGCAGCTATGAAAGCAGATGTACTATTAGGTCTTCAATGGGGAGATGAAGGTAAGGGAAAACTGGTTGATGTGCTCACTCCAAAATATGATGTTATCGCCAGGTTTCAGGGAGGTCCAAATGCCGGGCACACGCTCGAATTTAATAATATCAAACACATTACCCACAATATCCCGTCGGGGATTTTCCGGGAAAAAAGCATCAATTTGATTGGCAACGGTGTTGTTCTCGATCCTATAACCTTTCGTGCAGAAATTGATGCAATACTGAAACTAGGTGTCGATCTGAAAGACAGGCTAAAAGTATCCATGAAAGCCCATCTTATCATGCCCACCCACCGCATCCTGGATGCCGCGTCTGAAGCTGCAAAAGGACAGACAAAGATTGGGTCCACCCTTAGAGGTATAGGTCCGACCTATATGGATAAAACTGGCAGAAATGGTCTGAGGGTAGGTGATATCATCAGTCAGTCCTTTCATGACAAGTATAATTTTCTTACAAAAAAGCACCAGGACATACTGAAGCAGTATAATTATGTGTATGATTTAAGGGAATATGAGGAAGGATGGTTTGAGGGAATAGAAACAATTAAGAATTTCGAACTGGTAGACAGTGAATACCTTATTAATACCTTTTTAAATGAAGGTAAAACTGTGCTTGCTGAAGGTGCACAGGGGACCATGCTGGATATCGATTTCGGATCATATCCATTTGTAACCTCATCAAACACTATTTGTGCAGGAGCCTGTACCGGACTTGGGATTTCCCCTCATAAAATCGGAGAAATAATGGGAGTTTTCAAAGCCTATTGCACAAGAGTTGGTAGCGGACCATTTCCTACAGAACAGAATAATGAAGTCGGAGAATCTCTCCGCCGCTATGGGAGCGAATTCGGAGCAACAACTGGCCGCCCAAGAAGATGCGGATGGCTGGATTTACCTATGCTTAAATATGCTATAATGATTAATGGTACAACACAACTTATGATGACAAAAGCAGATGTGCTTTCACATTTTGATGCAATAAGGGTATGTACAGCCTACAGGCATAATAATAAGACAACCGATCAACTGCCTTTTGATATAAATACTCCAATCGAGCCTCTGTACACCGAAATAAAATCATGGAAAGCTGATCTGACAGGTATCAGGAAATCAAACGAACTCCCGGTTGAACTCATGAATTACGTGCGATTCATAGAAAAGAACACGGGCATCCCGGTGAAAATAATAGGTGTGGGTGCAGGAAGAGAACAGTTTATTGAACTCAATTGATTAAACTGCAGAATCCTGTTTATTTGGCAGTTCAAGACCATATCCCGACGTTTTATCTTCCCTTTTTAACAAAAATGCAAATACCAGTCCGAACAAACCAAGCACTGCCAGCATAAGGACCGGATTAGTATAATTATATACTGCCTCTCCTTTGGCAACAAGATCGGCAGTCACTCCCGGATTCGATTTGTCAAGAACGGTCCCAATCAGGATCGGGAATGCCCACAATCCAATATTCTGTATCGAGAACATCAGTCCATACGCTGTGCCCAGCTTGGGTTCATCAACAATCTTGGCAACTGAAGGCCACATTGTAGCTGGAATAAGGGAAAAAGCCATTCCGAGGAAAAACATTGGAATAAAAGGAGTTATCCGAGTAAGGGATAGCGTTAAATGAACCAGGATCAGGAGGAGTGATCCAAATATCATCATAGTCGCGCTTTTGCCTCTTTTATCGGCAATCCAGCCAAAAATCGGAGTAAAAATAATCGTCCCGAAATAAACCATTGATGTCATTGTACTGCTAAGGGACATTGATAATCCGAATTTATTCTGAAGAAGATCAGGAGCATATTTTATAAAGGGAAAAACGGCTGAATAGAATGTCACGCACAATAAGGTTATAAAAATAAATGACCTGTTGGTTAGTAATTTACCAATATCGGAAATCCTGAATACTTCTTTTTCTGAAACATCAATAAGGCGCTGTTTGTCGAGTTTACGGTCAAAGAAAAGGTATGAAACAAAAAATAAAAAACCGATCGACAGTAATAACATCCCGAACCATATTGGCGAAGTCCAGCTTGGTTCAACAAGGGCAGGAGTTACAATAAGTGACATAGCTGCACCCAATCTGGCAATTGCCAGGTTTACTCCCAGGGCAAGCGCCATTTCTTTTCCTTTGAACCATTTAACGACTATTTTCGTGATGACCACTATGCTTGTTTCAGCACCCAGCCCAAATAAAAAATAACCAAAAAACATCATTTTGAGAGCTGGTGACCATCCGTGTGCAAATGAATCCAGAAATGCATATCCGGGACCACCATTATTATAAAATTCTGAAGCTCCGTAAGCCGTAAAAAAAGAACCAAAAACCATTAAAGCAACAAAAGTGGTACCGGTAATCCTGATACCCAAACGGTCTGTAATTATCCCTCCCAGAACTGCCATCAAAAGGAAAACATTAGGAAAGGAATAAGCGGAAATAAATCGACCATAATCGGTAGAACTGAAACCAAGATGTTCTCCCATATATTGCTTCAATGGAGATAAGGCATCATAGAAATAATAATTCGCAGCCATTGAAATACTAACTATAATAAGGACAACCCATCTTATCAGGGCTGAGTCATTCAACACTTTCTTTATTTCAACCATAATTCAATTGTGATATATTTATATTATTGCCTTTACCCGTTCAAAAATAACATAATATTCCTTCCCTCCTGTTAATGATTATATAAATCAATAATATTCTAAATATCAATTTATTACGACAATATATCATACAGGATGTTAATATTATTTGATTTTTTTTACAAATTGATTAG
>CAZEKO010000038.1:11839-13062 GCA_964512775.1 uncultured Bacteroides sp.
CATTTTTTTACTTCGCCTTGATGCACAGGAAGGCAGTCCCTTTATCAGTCACCTTGATCTGGGTAATTTCCATGACAGGCAGATTTTTGATATCGAACATGATAAAGACCATGTGATGTATTTCGCTACCCGAAGGGGTATTTATACATCCGATTCTGAGGAAAGAACTTTAATAAAATTACCTGGTATCCCTCTTTCCCTGAAACTGGAACCTGAGTCAGGAATCATATATACAGGTTGCAGGAACAATATCGGATATATTCAGAAAAAAGCCAATGGTCTGCATTATTATTATTCTTTCCTGTCAGGAGCGATTTTTCCTGATGAATATTATATGATATCGCAGGATTCACTCAACGTTTATTTTGCTGGTGAAAACAGTCTCTATCGCTTTCGGAAAAACAATCCGGAAGAATATTTTCATTATAAACCAGATTCTTCTGCAAATTTTGCCGGCCTTTTTAGTTATGGTGATAAAACGTTTATCAATATCCGAAATCATGGTATTGCTGAAATAAATGATTCCACACTAAACCCGGCAAATTTCGGAAACATCTTAATGAATACTGAAATCCTTTTCAGCATCCCATTTAATGATGGACATATACTGATTGGTACTGATGACAACCGTTTATTCAAATTTAACGGAAGCAAGTTTGAATTATATAAGATCAGGGATCAACAATATCTGAATGAAAGCTTATTGTCTGATGGTATTGAAATTGATTCTGAAAAGATAGCTATTTCTACCCTCATGGGTGGTTGTATTATACTCGACAAAAAGACTGGTAAAACAATCCATATAATTAATATCCGTACTGGATTACCGGACGATGAAATATATTCCATCGGAAAAGATTTAAATAATGGCATCTGGCTCTCACATGGTTATGGACTGAGCAGAATAGATACCAGGATTCCTGTTATGAACTACAATTCCTATCCAGGCATTCGTGGGACCATTGTCGCTGCGGCAGTCCTTAATAATCAATTATATGCCAGCACCAACGAGGGAATTTTTTCTCTGGAAGAAAAGAGGGATTATATTACAAAAGAAATTATAATTGAAGTTAAGCCGGAACCTAAAGAGGCTACCAGGCTGGAGGTTGGGAAAGAAGAAGCCATAGAAGAAAAAATTGTTCCGGGAGAAGAGGAATCCCAGCTTTCAAAAAGGGATATTCGAAAAATGAAAAGACAGCTTAAGAAAGAATCCACAGCTACTA
>CAZEKO010000039.1:0-1621 GCA_964512775.1 uncultured Bacteroides sp.
TCATATGCTTTCCGGTCATGACCTAGCATAATATAAATAATCCTGGAGTTCGAATATTCATTTGTCCAGGCAACATATTTTGCACAGGATGGATGATTGGTCTCAAGAAGAGGAATTACAGAGGAAAGCATTTCGATATTTGAATACCCTTCATCAAAGATCTGAAAATCCTTAATGTCTTTTGTAACAGGATGATCCTGATCCAGAACTTTGACCTGGAGATTAAGATCGTGCTCATATCCGGAAAATCTTGACGAATCAATCCCGTACCCTTCCTGCCAGTACTTCCCCCCAATAATATTTTTAAATTCGTCCCAATTCTGGTACGATACAAGTGAATGATGGAGAAAGATCATACCGGTGCCATTTTCCACTAATTTAAGAAACACCTCTTTTTGATTTTCTGTAATATCCTGCCACATATCGTAAAATACAATCACATCATAATCAGAATTATTCATTTCTTCAAGTAGGATGTTCGCACGGGGCTGGGAAATAGTATCTATTGACATTTTTTCATAAGACATAAATAAATTGAAGAATTCAGAAGTATCAAATGAGTGACCCCCGGTGACAAGAAGTACATCCAAATCATCGGAACATCCTGAATTTAAATTCAAAGTGCATGCGAGTATTATCAGGCTAATCAGGGATGGAAAGAAATGCCGGGTATGTTTCATCATTCTTTAACTATTTTAGTTGAATACGACTTCCCATTTTCCACGACAGTAAACAGATAGATTCCCCTGACCAGTTTTTTTACAGGAAGATTTATTACAGCACTTTCAGTCTGATACCTGCCCAAAATTTTCCCGGTCATATCGGAAATAATAATGTCTCGTTTGATATTACTACTGTTAAATTCGATCAAAATATTATCTGTGAAAGGATTAGGGCCTATGTTAAAAGCACCATCCAGCAAGGGCCTTTTTACTATAGTTATAACATCAAGAAGCCAATTATCAGGATCAGGTAATACGTCGGAGACAAACTCAGCCACCGGAATACTAAATGTATGATTATTCGTTGTATGTTCCAACCGTAGCAGTGTGTCTGTTCCGTTCGCAAACCGAAGTCGAAAATCGATATGAGTCCTGAAAAATGGAGTTTCAATTGAAGATCCGGTTTGAGAGGAGACGATAAAGAGTGTATCTTTTTCCTGCCACCAGGTCATACTGAAAACCGGGTATCCTTTTCCAAAGTACCATTGATCGAAAAACCAACTAAAATCCTGTCCTGAAGCAACCTCCAGAACTTCCATAAAATCCAGACCCGTCGCGGTACTGTCTTTAAAAGTCTTAAGGTATGTCCTCAGTGTACTAAAAAAGAGGGAATCATTATTCAACTCATAACGGATCATATGCAGTATAGCTGCTCCTTTTTTATAGGAAAGCGCACTGCTGAATATTCTTCTTTCATTATTTACATCCTGTTCAGGAATGAAAATGCTTCCATCGGGTTCAGTCCTGGCTATTTCATGTGCGCTTATCATCCATAAAGCAGCATCTTCTGCAGAGACCAGGTTTTCCAAAGCAATATATTCAGTATACGAAGCGAAACCTTCATTGATCCATATATCCTGCCATGTAGCGCAGGTCACATAATCACCAAACCATTGATG
>CAZEKO010000039.1:1721-12873 GCA_964512775.1 uncultured Bacteroides sp.
CATTTAATGCAGAGCCTTTTATTTCTGTAAATCCACTGATCGATGTACTGATATTATTAACTTGAAGATCAATATAATAAAAGCCAATATCATATAATAATAACCTGGGATCTGCTAATGAGTTGTCCAGGTTATTGAACTGAAAACTTTTATTTTCAGGTAAATTTTTATACTCTATTTCCTGCCCGGAGACACCGTATGCAATCCAAACTATTATAAATGACAATATCATTCGAGACAACTTCATCCCTGATTATATAATTATTATCATTCAATCTTCCTTACGACATCCGCTACACATCGAAATCCAACAGTTGAACAACGGTCAAATCCCGGTGAAACCATTAATAGCATCTGAGAATAATTAAGTGGCCTGGGACCTCCTTTCACGTACCATTCACTTGAAGTTGGATTATAATAAGATCCACCCCTGATGATTACAAATCGGTGGCTTCCATTGCTGTAGAGATCATTGGTCATCTGCCATACATTTCCCGTGAGATCAAAGATGCCAAACTGGTTACAGCCATCCGGCCAGGCATCAACGGGCATAATGCCCATGGTACCATCATTGCACAAACCTTCAATGAAATCATTCCCCCAGGGCCATGTTCTGCCATCTGAACCCTGAGCTGCATACTGCCATTCCAGTTCAGTCGGAAGGCGTTTTCCTGCCCAGTCGGCATACGCTACTGCATCTTCATAACTTATATACACGACAGGGTACTTATCAGTTCCCCTGGTATATTTTCCGTTATGCCAGTGCCTGAGATAATTAGTAGTATCAGCAGGCTTATATTTTGATTCTTTGATAAATTTAAAATAATCGGAGTTAGTGACAGGATATTTATCCATACAGAATGAATGTAACTGAACTTCAATGACCTTTGTGTAATCAGGATATGGGATGAACTGATCAGAGGTAGTTACCTGATAAACAAATTTACCATCCGGAATAAGTAACATTCCATGAGGGATTTCGCGATATAATTTTGTTTGTTTAGAACTACTGATCATCCAGGGTTTACCAAAAGGCCATTTTAGTATGCATTCATCCAAAAGTTCATTTTTGTCAAAAAGCTGTACCACTATTTTATCCTCATATTCACCAAAAATTTTCCTTATACTCAATTTATTGTTACCTGAAGGAAGCGCGTATGATTCATTCTGGTATCCCGGATCACCTTTCCATACTTTAATAAGGTATCCTTTATCAGTATTAATCCAGATGGAGTCTCCCTCTCTGGAAGCATTTATTAATATGGGCATCCTGGCGATACATTCATTTGAACCTTCCTGCCGTGTGCCCAGGTAAGATTTATTAAATGCATCAATATTGACCGGAATATATACAGACTGGTTTAAAACCACTGGCAATATCTCTTCATGATTCCATAAGCTAACAAAATGATAACCTGGATTGTCGTTGGCATGAAATAACGGACCGGAGTATCCTTCGGGGACAAGGCTGTAAATAGTATAGATCTCTTTTTGTCCATCCTTCCACTTATTTACCCAGATACTGTCGTGCAAGGTTTCAATCATAGGTATCCAACCGGGATCATTGAATGCAGTAGTATTTTCCCTCAGGATCATTGTTGTTTTCCCTAAATATATAAATTCCTCTTCCATCCATGCCGGTCTTCCTGGAGCAAAATTGATAATTTCTGTTCCTATACCGTTGAATAGAGATATTGCAACTTCACGGTGCAGGTTTCCATCCTTAATATGACACACCCGGAAAATACCAAACTCCGGTTTAATAATTTTATTCAGGTTTAATTCAGGCTGAAACTGGATAGCATCATGAACCCTACCAGCTACGATTCTTGGCATATCTAATGGTATGGCCATGCCCTCGCTGTACATTATAACTCCTGGCCGAGCCTTGTCGGCAGATTCTTGAAGGTCTGGACTTGATTTTCCGGTTGCATCAAGCACCAATCCATCTGCCTCAACATCACCAATGATTCGGGTAAGTGCTTCCGACGTATTTTCCTGATGGGTGCTTTCATCCCACTGATTATAGGCAATAAAGAATTTTGTATTATGCTCCCTGGCCTGTCGGGATAAAGATTTTAACATTGTTAAACCGCCCGGCATATCCCTGTAGAGATCCCACTGATTACGTTCATCAAGACCTAACCGTGGCCATGTTGGCCAGATGCCTATTACATCATAACCGCCAAATAGTTTAATACCCTGGTTGATTTGTTCTTCCAACCTGTAGGTTTTATTTTCGCGTGAATAAAATCCCTGGTCCCAGGCAAACTGCAGAAAAATTATATATGCATGTCTTATCCACTTCAGATCATCTCGTAAGTATAGAGTGTTATCAAAATTCTCGAGGTCATATAACCATCTTTCCTGAAACATTAGTCTGAGGCCTTCCTGCCAGGTGCCAGTATAAACATCCAGATAAAAAGAATATTCGACTGTTCCGCCGGGGGGAATAAGTGTATGGTACCTGCTTCTGACAGATCCTTTATAACCGGTACGTCTGGCTATACCACAAAGTGTTAATCCATTTTCAACTTCTACCGAACCATATCCCATTTCCCATGCATTATCAGGCAGGATAACCCTGACAGGCCCATAACCTGGTCTGAACAATTTAGCTCGTGCCAGTTCCCATGGACCTGATGAAGTGATATAAACATTATTATCCTTTGCACCAAAGGGTACTACATTTTCAAGAGTAACTGTATCATTGCCTTTGTTTTCAAGGAAGAGGATGAACTTTAGTCCCTGACCGGAAAAGTCAGTTTTCCTGAGTTCCCCAACTAAATGTCCGGGTAACTGGATTGACCAAATATTGGATTCTACCATCCTGATTGATTCCGATGGTTTCTGATCATTACCATTAACGACACAGGAAAAAAACAACTGAGGATCGGTAAATGAGACTAAAGTGTCATCATTAATTAATACAGATCTTATCTCAGCATTACTGCCCTGAATTATACTGGTGAGCCCCTGGCAATACCCAATTAAATACCCTGATAAAAAAGTTATAAAAAAAAATATCTTTTTCATGACAGGTAATTAACATCAATTAGTTCATTCACACCATTACGGTATATGGCATAATTAAAACCCTTTCTCAGGCTGAATCCACCTGTCTGGCCTTCCCTTGTAAGAGCGATGAATCCAATCTGGTGATCTGA
The DNA here is from genome assembly GCA_964512775.1 of uncultured Bacteroides sp. GTDB lineage: Bacteria > Bacteroidota > Bacteroidia > Bacteroidales > SM23-62 > LJUQ01. The sequence continues at coordinate 4,889 of CAZEKO010000039.1, forward strand.
TTTAAGGTTGAATTTTTTGTGGATTCTTGAAACAGCTTCCCTGCAGGCATCTTCAGGAGATCTGCCATTTCTCATTAATTCTACTATCAGGAAAGAACCTACAATTTTAAGAATATATTCTCCTTCTCCAGTCGCAGTTGCAGCCCCCACTTCATTGTCGACATACAATCCGGCACCGATGATAGGTGAATCTCCTACCCTTCCCGGCATTTTAAAAGCTAATCCGCTGGTAGTACAAGCACCTGAAAGATTCCCTGAACCATCCAGAGCAAGCATCCCAATGGTATCGTGATTTTTTATTCCAACCGGGTTTGATTTCCTGGTTTTTACCCATTCTTTCCATGCTTTCCTTGCAGTGGGAGTCAGCAGATTTTCCTGAGCGAAGCCCTGGGAAACAGCAAATTTCAACGCTCCTTCACCAGCCAGAATGACATGGGGAGTTCTTTCCATAACCATTCTGGCTAGTGAAACAGGATGTTTTATGTTTCTCAGGTAAACGACAGATCCCGCATTACCTTTTTCATCCATGATGCACGCATCAAGGGTGACATGACCGCTGCTGTCAGGGAAACCACCGTACCCCACGGAGGTTACTTCCGGATCAGCCTCGGTTACCCTTACTCCCTGTTCAACTGCATCAAGCGCTTTTCCACCTTCAGACAGTATTTTCCAGGCTGCTTCATTTGCCTTCAGACCATGATCCCATGTTGAAATTACCACTGGATAATCGTTTCGAATAAAAGGAGAAGAGTTATCAGGGATTTTCCTCATTAATGAAATGCCAAGTGTTCCTGCAAATGAGGTTTGCAGGAAATTCCTGCGTGTATACATATTTTGGTAACAATAATGCAGAATACAAACTACTATTCAACGTAAAACTTATGGACAGTTGTCTGTCTGTAAATTTCATCAGGTTTAAGCAGTGTAGATGGAAAATTAGGATGGTTAGGGGAATCAGGGTAATGTTGCGCTTCAAGGCAGAGCGCAAGGTGCTTTCTATATTTAATATTTCCTTTCCCCTTCAAGCCCGTCAGAAAATTTGAGCTGTAAAATTGTATAGCTGGTTCTGTTGTATAAATTTCCATTTTCCTGCCACTTGTTGGGTGATACACAATAGCAGCAAGTTCAGGACCTTCTTTTTCTCTGTCAATAATATAGCAATGATCATACCCATTCTCCAGTTTAACAATTTCAGAACCGATAGACTTCATTTTTCTGAAATCCAGAGGGCCTCCCTTAAGTTTAATTATCTTGCCAGTTGGTATAAGTTCTGCATCCGTTTCGACATACCTGCTGGCATTAATTTGAATTTCATGATCATAGATAGTATTTTTTGCTCCATTGAGGTTGAAATACCCATGATGTGTCAGATTCAGGTAAGTGTTCTTATCAGTTGTTGCACTGTATTCAATAGTTAGTTCATTTGATTCATTCAGGGAAAAATGAACATCAAGTTTCAGATTGCCGGGATATCCTTCCTCCATATCAAAACTCCGATAACTCATCATTATACCAGCTCGGTCTAAATCTGCATATTGTGAATAATTCCAAAGAACTTTATCGTATCCCTTCAATCCTCCATGAAGATGATTTTTACCATTGTTTTGTGCCAGCCTGTATTCTTTTCCATCTAAAATAAACTTTGCATTGCCAATACGGTTGGCATATCTCCCAACAAGAGCACCTATGTAAGGATGCTGGCCAAGGTAACCTTCGAGGGAATCAAATCCCAGGACTACATCCAGCAATTTACCCTTTCTGTCAGGAACAAGCACTGAAATAATTATTCCACCGAAATTGGTTAGCTTTACAGTAATTCCCTGGGAATTCTGAAGTGTAAATAATTGGGCTTCCTCTCTATTTGATAGTCTTCCAAATAATGCAGTGTCGACTTTCATATTTATTTAATTGATTTTGTAAATGTAATTATTAAAAATTTATCCGGATAAAATAATATGCAGTAAACAGAATGAATGGATTTATTTTTTATTTTTGACAGATTAATTTATTATAATTAGACAAACTTAAAACGGGTACAATGAAAACTGTATTTGCTAGAAGTAACTTCATAATTGCAATTTTTCTGACCATCACCTTTATTTTTTCTGGTTGTACTGGAAAATCTCCAAGGAGTGCGCAGCAATCAGATGAAAGTACCACGACTGGTGAAATGGAATCTAAAGATGAAGTTGTAAAAGAAATATCAGATTATCCCCTGCCGACCTCATTTGAAGTTACGAGACTGCTCATTGAGGCTGGTGCCAGTTATATTCTGGATCTTTGCAATGAGACAAATAATGTTAGTAAATATATCAGTCTAAAAAGCAAAGCATTAAATCTTGGAATATACGGAGCAGATCTCAGCTACGCGGCTACATATAATCAAACTCAGGAAACTATGCAATTTCTCGAAGCTTCATCAACTCTGATCGATGAGCTGCAAATATCAACTGCCTTCAATCAAACACTGGTTGACAGGGTTGAAGCTAATATTGATAATGTTGATTCCCTGATCATAATAATATCCGATTCATTCTATGATTCCTATCAATACCTGCAGGAGAATAAACAAGATAAGATTTCACTTCTTATTTTAGCCGGAAGCTGGATAGAAGCCCTTTATATATCAACTCAGATTACTTCCATTACCAAGGAAAACCAGGAAATAGTAGAAATTATTTCCGATCAGGAATCCACATTATCAAAATTACTCGAGTTAATGGATCCTGTTAAGGATGATCCAATAATTAAAGATATCTACATAAGCCTGGCAAGTATTAAAGTTTTATATGACAACGCCAGCGAACCTTTCAGTCAGAAAGATCTTGACAATGTATTGGAAGAAACAGAAGTATTAAGAAGTAACATAATCTGACACGGTCAAAAATATTCCTGTTTTTTACATTCCGGGTATTTAATCGGAGTATATCTGTTTTAAGTTTTACAGCCTGACATCAGAGGATTATTTCATGTAATTCCTGAATATCTGAATAATACTTTAAATTAATTATTTTTACGTTACTATTCAGGTAATTCTATGAGCGAGTCGATTCTTAATGCCCTTATGCATCTGTTCGCAATTGTTGCCACTATAAGAGAGGAAGGGGTAACAGAGCAGGGAAAAAGAATTGTAAAATCTTACCTTTTACAACATCTCAAAGAAGAAATTGCAGCTGAATATCTAAAGCTTTTTGAGGATTTCCTTGATTTTTACAAACGCGAAAAAGAATACCAGATAAGCGGTGAGCTTCCGGCAACATCAGTGTACGATTCCCAATACCTGGCAAAAGTATGTAACCAGATTAAAAAAGATTTGCACAGGAATGAACGCATCATAGTTTTGCTGAGACTGATTGAATTGGTGGTTGAAAATAAGAACATTACAGAACATGAACGGGAATTCATCAGACTTGTTGCAGAGACATTCAATATCAGTAAAAATGAACTTGATAATGCCCTCGTGTTTGTCAGGGGCGGGAAAATTGAGGAGCTGAACTCAGAAAACATCCTGATCATTGGTCCTGAAGATGCCTCCACATTAGAAGAACTTGAGGGTGACTGGATCGATAGAAACCGGCCTGAAACAATAAGTCAGGTAAAAAAAATTCTAAGAAATGAACTGGACGGTGAAGTCATTATATTACACTTCAGCAGCATTAATTTATTCATTTTTAAATATTCCGGCAAAGATCCTCTTACACTTGACGGACATCCTGTAATCACAGATAAATTTTACATTTTTGAGGCCGGTTCAATACTTCGTTGTGAAAAGATAAGCCCCGTTTATTACAATGATATTGCAAGTCAATTTTTAAAATCCGAATCTGAGATAAAAATCGTAATATCAGCAGAAAATATTGAATTCCGATTCAAGAACAGTACTGCAGGTATTCATAGTTTTTCTTTCTCTGAAGAATCAGGACAGTTGATTGGAATCATGGGAGGCAGTGGAGTCGGCAAATCGACATTACTTAACCTGTTAAGCGGCCAGCTGGTACCCCTGGGAGGAAAAGTAACAATCAATGATTACAATGTAAATGAAGACCGGTTTAAGCTTAAAGACGTCATTGGATTTGTACCTCAGGATGATCTTCTCTTTGAGGAATTAACTGTCTACCAGAATCTCTATTATAATGCAAGACTTTGTTTCGGTGATTTCTCAAAACAAAGGATACAGTATATTGTTAAAAAAACCCTTACCGACCTGGACCTGATGGATATTAAGGACCTTAAGGTCGGGAATCCCATCAATAAGTATATTAGTGGAGGACAAAGGAAAAGATTGAACATTGGCCTTGAGCTGATGCGGGAACCTTCCCTGCTTTTTGTGGATGAACCTACATCCGGACTTTCTTCTACTGATTCCTGGAATATTATACGATTGCTGAAAGAACAAACCATCAAAGGTAAACTCGTAATCGCTAATATCCATCAACCATCCTCTGATGTATTCAAGATGTTTGACAAATTGTGGGTTCTTGACAAAGGAGGATATCCCGTATATGCGGGCAATCCGGTTGATGGAATAATATATTTCAAGAAGCTTAGCAGATTTGCGGATGCAAGTGAAGGTGAATGCCCGAGCTGTGGTTACGTAAATCCGGAACAGATACTTGATATCATTGAAGCCAGAAAGATCGATGAGCATGGCAGATATGCGCAGGACCGTAAAATACAACCTGCAGAGTGGTATGACAAGTATAAGAAAGAAATAGAATCCGGAATTGAAATCAAACCTGCAAAAAAAATTCTACCGCGGAATCAGTTTAAAATTCCTGATATTGATAAACAATTTTTTATTTTTTTCAAACGTAACCTTCTTGCAAAACTTTCAAATACACAATATTTACTTATCAACCTGCTGGAAGTTCCCTTACTTGCTATAATTCTTTCCTACTTCATTAAATATGCTGAGGGAGATGTTTATATTTTCAGTGAAAATAAGAACCTGCCCACCTATCTCTTCATGATAGTTATTGTAACATTATTCATTGGACTTGTGGTAAGTGCAGAAGAAATCATCAAAGACAGGAAAATCTCAAAGAGAGAAAGTTTTCTTAATCTAAGCAAATTCAGTTATTTAAACTCCAAGATTTTATATTTATTCGGACTTTCAGCTATACAAACCTTTATACTGGTCTTTACCGGAAACGTGATTCTCGAAATTAAAGGAATGACACCTGTATTCTGGCTTATTTTGTTCAGTACTGCATGCTTTGCAAATATGATTGGTCTGAATATTTCCGCCAGTCTCAATTCTGTTGTATCCATATATATACTGATCCCTCTTATACTGATACCACAACTCCTGTTGAGTGGCGTCCCTGTAAAATTTGATGACCTTCATAAAAGTCTTACTAAAAGAATTTATGTGCCGGTGATCGGGGATTTAATGACATCCAGATGGGCTTATGAAGCCCTTGCTGTTGAATTATTTAAAAATAACCGTTTTGAAAAGCATTTTTATAATTATGACCAGATAATAAGTGAAAGCTATTATAAAACCTCATTCCTGATACCACGATTATTGAATATTGCTGAAGAATGTCAAAGGTTAGCTGAAACCAGGACAAATGAACAGACACTTAGTAAAAATCTGCTGCTTTTGAGGAATGAAGTCGAAGCACTTGGTAAAATAACCGGATTATTCCCATTTGAATATATTGATAATCTGACAACTGATGATTTTGATGACAACATAGCGACTGAAATATTGGATTATCTGACTTATGCCAGGTTACATTTTCAGGAAAAATCGCAAATTGCTTCTGGTCAAAAAGACAGTTTATACGGTGCATTGGCCGATTCATTAGGTGAACAAGCCGTATATAAGCTTAGACAGGATTATCATAATGAAAAATTAGCAGACCTTGCTACAAACCGGCTTGAGATCAGTAAAATAGTTGAAATTAACAACAGGTTGTATCAAAAGAGGGATCCAATTTTTATGATGCCGGAACATAATGCTGGTCGAGCTCATTTTTATGCTCCTTTCAAGAAATTCAATAATCAGCTATATGACACAAAGTGGTTTAATCTTATAGTTATATGGTTATATACTTTCCTTCTTTATATACTTCTGCTCCTTGACGTTTTCAGAAAAATCATTGAATATTTCACCAATCTGAGATTTCACCAAAAATCTGAAAAAGATATATCAACCTGAGTTAATTATTGCATATGAAAATTACAATTATTGATTTCCTGATCATTGCCGCTTACCTTGCTTTCACAATCGTTATTGGTTTGATACTGAAAAAGCGTGCACAAAAAGATAAATCGTCCTACCTGCTTGGCAGCAATAAGCTGCCATGGTATATGCTTGGATTATCGAATGCTTCTGGTATGTTCGACATATCTGGTACCATGTGGCTGGTTACACTGATGTTTGTTTATGGTTTAAAAAGTATCTGGATTCCATGGTTATGGCCGGTCTTTAACCAGATTTTCCTTATGGTCTACCTGTCTACATGGCTTAGAAGGTCTAATGTAACAACAGGCGCAGAATGGATAGGTACAAGGTTTGGTTTTGGCCGTGGCGCTGAACTATCACACAATATTGTAGTTGCTTTTGCGCTAATCAGCTGCCTTGGATTTCTTGCCTACGGATTTATCGGCCTTGGAAAATTCATTGAAATATTTATTCCATGGGAGATAGTTTCAAAGTATATACATCTAAATATAAGCCCGGAATATGTACCACATGTCTATGGGATAGCTTTTACAGCTTTTGCTGTTTTTTATGCTGTCCTGGGTGGGATGGTGAGCATTGTTTGGGCCGACGTTATTCAATATGGTATAATGACTATTGCATCTATTGTGATAGGTATAATTGCAATGAATGCACTCACCGACTATGCATTACTTGTTCCGGATGGCTGGCACTCCCCGTTCTTTGGCTGGAAGCTGGGAATTGACTGGCAGGGTATCGTTACAGAAGCCAATGAAAAGATCAGGACGGATGGTTACTCTCTGTTCTCCCTCTTCTTTGGTGTGATGCTTTTTAAGGGAATACTTGTGAGCGCAGCCGGCCCCGCACCAAACTATGACATGCAAAAGATACTGGCAACAAAGAGCCCGAAAGAAGCCGCTTTAATGAGTGGATTCGTTTCCGTAATTCTGAATCCGATAAGATATTTCCTTATAACTGGTTTTGCTGTACTGGCCATTCTGTTTTATGATAAACTGGACCTTATTGTTGCCGGACAGATTGATTTTGAACAAATTCTCCCCTCTGCCATAAATGAATTTGCTCCCATCGGATTAATGGGCCTTTTACTGGCAGGGCTTCTGGCTGCATTTAATGGTACTTTTGCCGGGACTATGAATGCGGCCCAGGCCTATGTAATTAATGATATTTTTCTCAAATATATCCGCCCGAAGGCAACACCAAGGCAGGTCAAGACAATTAATTATACAACTGGATTGCTGGTGGTACTGATCAGCATAATCATCGGAATTTTCTCAAAAAATGTAAATAGTATCTTGCAGTGGATTGTCTCTGCACTATGGGGTGGTTATACTGCAGCAAATGTATTGAAATGGTACTGGTGGCGGTTTAATGGCCATGGATTCTTCTGGGGAATGTTTATCGGTATCGCAGCAGCTCTTGTTTTCCCGAAAATCCTGCCTCCACTTTTCCCATCTATTCCCCAGGATATAATACTGCTCTATTTCTTCCCATTGCAACTTGTAATCTCTTTAATTGGTTGTATTATAGGAACATATCTTGCACCGCCAACCAGTGAAGATGTCCTGAAAAAATTCTATAGAACAGTCAGACCATGGGGATTCTGGAAACCAGTCTATGAAAAGGTTATTGCAGAAAATCCATCGTTTGAAAGAAATAAGAATTTCAGCAGGGATATGTTCAATATTTTTATAGGCATAATCTGGCAGACTTCATTGGTAGTCCTACCAATAGTAATTATAACAAAAGCGCATATTTCTCTGATTATCACAATTGCACTAATTATTATAACCGG
>CAZEKO010000040.1:0-6175 GCA_964512775.1 uncultured Bacteroides sp.
GTAGGAACAGGTAATATCTGGCGTTTCCCCAGGATAGTAGCTCAAAATGGCGGAGAGGAAGGAGCCGGCGCATTTTTAATTGCATGGATAATATTTCTTTTTATTTGGAGCATTCCGCTGATAATCGCCGAATATTCCCTGGGCCGTAAGTTCAGATCAGGAGTAATCGGAATTTTTAAGAAAGCTGTAGGTGAAAAACTTACCTGGATGGGGACTTTTGTTGCATTTGTATCTACAGCCATAGCATTCTTTTATACGGTCGTGACAGGCTGGTGCCTTTATTATTTTTTCTTCGCTCTTACAAATCGGTTGCCATTAACAACTGAAGATGCTATAAGTACCTGGGAAGGATTTCAAAACAGTGGCTGGCCTTTCCTGTTTCACTTCATAATAGTTGTTCTGGGTGCTCTTGCAATCTGGAAAGGAATTCGCTCAATTGAAAAAGTAAACAAGATCCTTATTCCAACGCTTCTTTTAATAGTGATCATTTGTGTAATCCGGGCTGTTACACTACCCGGTGCTGTCGACGGATTGAAATATCTTTTCAAGCCGGATTGGCATCAATTGATGAATCCTGAAACATGGTTGTCCGCACTTACGCAGAATGCATGGGATACAGGAGCCGGCTGGGGATTATTTCTGACCTATGCCGCTTATATGGAGACCAGACATAGGATAGTAAAAAATGCATTTATTACTGGTATTGGGAATAATACAGTTTCTATGCTTGCCGCCATTATGATTTTTGGAACTGTTTTTTCTATCTTAAGAAATGAAATAGGCATGTCAGATGCGGAAACCCTTGAGGTTATGCGTACAAGTGGACCAGCTTCCACGGGTTTGACATTTATTTGGATTCCTCAATTATTTGCCAGGATGTTTCTCGGTTCACCCCTTGCTGTACTGTTTTTTCTTGGGCTTACATTCGCAGCTTTTACATCTGCTATCGCAATGCTTGAACTTCCTACCAGAATACTTCTGGATACAGGAATGAAACGATCCCATGCGATCCTGTTTGTTGTATTATTTGTATACCTGTTAGGATTGCCTTCAGTAAGAAACCTTACATTCTTAAGTAACCAGGATTATGTCTGGGGGATTGGCCTGATAATTTCGGGTGCATTTATTGCATTTGCTATTATTAAAAATAAAGCTTCTGCTATTTCCACGGAATTACATACCATCCCGGATGACTGGAAAACAGGCCGATGGTGGTCAATTACGATCAGATTTATTGTACCTGTAGCGTCAATTGCCTTACTTTTCTGGTGGATGTTTCAGTCTGCAACCGTATTCGCACCTCAGGAATGGTATAATCCATTTAATCCATTCAGCGTAATGACCTGTCTCGTTCAATGGTTCCTGGTTTTGGGAATTTTTATTCTCTTTAACAGGTATATTTCAAAAAGAATGTATTAAGATTTCCTGGAGAATGCCGGTTGCAGAATTCTTATGAGAATGAACTGTTATCCCAGCAATGGGTACAGAGTTTTTCTTTAGGAAGTCCGATGGCTTTTACCAGATCTTCCATTTTCTGAAATTTAAGAGTTGTCAGTCTGAGTCTTATTCTTATTTTTTCGACCATTAGCCTGTGCTTTTCCGAATTTTCGTCCATATATTCATTAATATCCACGTCATCTTTACCCTCAATCTCCTGGATAGCGGTCCTTCCTGCCAGATCAAGCCTTGTCCTTGAAATTGAAAAGTTAAGAAATTCACAGGAGAAAAGAAGAACCGGACAGGCCACTCTCAGGTGGACCTCTCTGGCTCCCTCTTCATAAAGTTTCTGGGTATTATCTTTCAACTGGGTACCCCTGACAATGGAATCTTCACAGAATATAATACGTCTATCACGGATTAGTTCTGTATTAGGAATAAGTTTCATTTTTGCTACAAAATCCCTTACATCCTGTTTCTGGGGCATAAAACTTCTTGACCATGTTGGTGAATATTTTACAAAAGGCCGTGCAAAAGGAATATTTCTTGCCATCGCATATCCAAGGGCATGTCCCATGCCTGAATCTGGAATTCCTGACACAAAATCAGCTTCAACCTCATCATTTGCAGCCAGGGCTTTACCACAATTATACCTGCATACATCAACATTAATACCTTCATAGGATGAAGCCGGATAACCGTAATATACCCAGAGAAAGGCACATATTTGCATCTGTTCTTCCGGTGGTTTGATCTGTTCATAACCATCAGGAGTTATCTTTAATATCTCTCCCGGACCCATGAAATACTCAGTCATATACCCCAGGTTGGAAAATGATGTGGTTTCAGTGGCCATGGCAAAGGATTCCTTTTTTTTCCCAATTACGATGGGAGTCCTGCCATATTTATCCCTTGCTGCATATATACCTTCACTTGTAAGGATAAGCAATGAACATGAACCCTTAACACGTTCCTGCACATTCCGGATACCGTCCTTAAAGCTTTTTCCCTCGCAGATTAAAACCGATATCAGTTCAGTAGGATTAACACCCCCCTGACTGAGTTCCGCAAAATGAAATTTCTTTTTCAAGGCACGTTCTACCAGTTCTTCAAGATTATTTATCCGGCCAACCATTACAACTGCGAACCTTCCCAGATGTGAGTTGGCAATGATTGGTGATGCTTCCAAATCACTTATGATTCCAAGACCTGAATTGCCCCTGAATTTTGAAAGTTCAGGTTCAAATTTTGATCTGAAATAATCACTTTCAAGACTGTGAATTGATCGATTAAATCCGTCAGCATTTAAAACAGTCATCCCTCCCTTACGGGTTCCAAGATGGGAATTATAGTCAGTACCGTAGAACAGGTCATAAACGCAATCCTTTTTAGAGATACAGCCAAAAAAACCGCTCATATTTTCGTTATTAAATGGGTGATAATTGGAAGCAAATAAAGGTAACCAAAAATTTTATTTAATCAGATGTTATTTTAACTTGCGTAAGCTTATTATCGGCAAGATTATCTTAACTTTATTAATTCTCTAAAATCTGGATAATTATGAAATTTGCCTATATAGGAACCTATCCGCCAAGGCAATGTGGAATAGGAACTTTCACAAAGAATCTTCTGTCATCAATGGTCAATTACGTTGAAACGGATGGAAAAAAACATGAGGCAATTGTGGTTGCGATTAATGACCTGAACCAGAATTATGAGTACCCTGAAGAGGTAAAATTCACCCTCCGCCAGGAACATCAAAGGGATTATATTCAGGCCGCAAAATTCATCAATTACAGTGGTTCAGATATTTGCATACTTGAACATGAATATGGTATTTACGGTGGGGAAAGCGGTGTTTATATTCTTCCACTGCTTCACCGCCTTGAAATACCGCTCATGGTTACACTTCATACTGTCGTAAAGAATCCCTCTTATATTGAAAAAGCCATTTTGAAGGAAATTGGTAAAATGGCCGATCTGATAGTAGTAATGAGCCAGAAAGCCATTCGTTTTCTGACTGATGTTTATCAGATTCCATTTGAAAAAATAGTACAATTAGAACATGGAGTCCCCGATCTTCAATTTAATCCTGAATTAATAAAAAAAGAGTTTAATCTTGAAAACAAAAAAGTTCTGCTCACATTTGGCCTGATCAGCCGTAATAAAGGAATTGAAACTGTTATACGGGCGCTCCCGCAGGTAGTTCAAAAGCATCCGAATACCATTTATCTGATTCTCGGTAGAACACATCCCAGCGTGATCCGTCATTCTGGTGAGGAGTACAGGAGCTATCTAAAGATACTTGTCAAAACCCTTAATCTCGAAAATAACGTATTCTTTTTCAATGAATTTGTTAATCAAAAAGATCTTTTCAGATATCTGTACGCCACCGATATTTATATTACTCCGTACCTTAATGAAGCTCAGATCACAAGCGGAACACTATCCTATGCCGTTGGAACTGGGGCTGCAGTAATATCAACACCTTATTGGCATGCCCAGGAACTTCTTGCAGATGGCCGCGGTAGATTATTTGATTTCAATAATTTTAATCAACTGGCCCAAATACTTCTTGAATTGCTTGATAAACCTGACGTGCTAAAGACACTTCGTAAAAAAGCCTATGATTATGGAAGAAATATAACATGGCCTAAAATCGGACAAAAATATGTAGAGGCAGCAGAAAAGATTGTCGCCGAAAAACCTGTCAAAGTTGTCCAGAAAGAAACCAACATTGACCCTCTTATGCTGCCGGAATTCAGCCTGGCTCATATAAAGAGGATGACAGATCCCACCGGAATCATACAGCATGCAAAATATGGTATACCAAACCTGAAAGAAGGATATTGTCTTGATGATAATGCCCGTGCCCTATTGATGGTGTTAATGGCCTACAGGCAGAAAAAGGATCCTCTTGCTCTGGAATTGCTCCCTATATATCTGAGCTATATCCATTATATGCAAAACAAAGACGGAACGTTCAGGAATTTCCTGAGCTTTAAGAGAGATTACCTTGATGAAGTTGGTTCTGAAGATTCATTCGGCCGGGCAGTATGGGCGCTGGGATATCTGATAGGGAACTCTCCTAACGATGCTTATTACCAGAGCGGCAGAATGATTTTTTTCGAAGCATGTCCGAATTTTGAAAAACTTCAATCACTCAGGGGTATCGCAAATACTATGATTGGAATTTGTTATTATCTCATGGTAAATAAATCGGATGAATCAATGATAGAGATCCTCCGCAAACTTACTTTCAAAATAATCGACCAGTACGATGTAGAAAGTTCACCCGAATGGAAATGGTTCGAACCAATATTATGTTATGATAACGCCATCTTGCCGCTGTCTCTGTTCTATTCCTATCAATTCATTAAAGAAGAAAAAGTTCTGAGTGTCGCCCTGGAAGCGATGAATTTTCTCATATCAATTAATCTGAAGGATGGTTATCTCTCTCTTATAGGTAACCAGAAATGGTACCGAAAGGGGGGTGAAAGAGCCTACTTCGCACAGCAGCCTGTGGATACAATGGCAATGGTTTTGATGTTTTATCAGGCATTTATTGCAACCAATGATAAACAGTATCTTAACCAGATGTATACATCATTTATGTGGTTCCTTGGAGAGAATGATCTCAGGATGAATCTTTATGATTTTGAAACCAGTGGTTGTTGTGACGGAATAGAGGAATATGGTATTAACCGAAACCAGGGAGCCGAGAGTTCCCTCGCTTACCTGATATCTCACCTGAGGATATTACGCGGATTTGAGCAGTTTTTCAAAGTCACAATATAAAATAATTATTTAGGACGCTTAAGTTCCTCAAGCAGCTCCTTTAGATTAACCGTTGCATAAGTCGATGCGTAATCTGACATTGCATATGGAATTATAAGGTCTCCATTGTGCAGGATTGACCCACAGGAATAGACCACGTTTGGGACATATCCTTCTCGTTCATTCTGATTAGGCATTAATAAAGGATCGCTTAACCTGCCGATCTCTTTGGTGGGATTGTCAAGGTCAAAGAGGGCAGCTGAAAGGACATATTCCCTGAGTGGCCCTACGGCGTGAGTTAAGATAAGCCAGCCCTCTTCAGTTTCTATCGGACTGCCAGCGTTTCCTATCTGAATGAATTCCCAGTGATATTTCGGACGCATCAACATCTGAGCAGTTCTCCACATGCCAATCTGATCAGAAAAAGCAATATAATTGTTTACTCCGTCTATCCTGCATAACATAGCATATTTGCCATTTATTTTTCTGGGAAACAGTGCCATACCTTTATTCTGTGCTATCTCTCCATGTAAAGGCAGAACAGTAAAATGGTAGAAATCTTTTGTTTCCATCAACTTAGGCAGAATAGCTGATCCATCATAAGCCGTATAAGTTGCGTAATAAGTATTAGTACCATCATCTTCGGTAAACTTCACCCATCGTGAATCTTCAATCCCATGCCTTTCCGTATCTGAGACTGGGAAAATAACCCTTTCTGAAATAGCCGTATCCAGTGAAAACTGAATCTCATAATGGGAAGATGCAAGCCACATAATCTCACTTAAAAGTAATTCCTTGGCCGCAGACATTTCAAGATTATTCCGCGCATTCTGCACACATTTTTTAAGGTCACCATATGTAAATTTATCTCCCAATTCATCGAGAACCAGAGCGGCGGGCACAATATTATTAAAGGACTGCATTTCATCAAGCTTTTTCATGAAAGATTCCTTATCGTAAA
>CAZEKO010000040.1:6275-10202 GCA_964512775.1 uncultured Bacteroides sp.
ATCATGTTAAACTTAATTAATAGGAGGGCCAAAAAATGTTACCAAGAATTTACAGATCGTTCCCAGGAGATTGGGATACCTTTTTCGGGAAAGATTTTCTGCCTGAATTTTTCAATGATGACAATTACAAAAGTGTTCCGGCTGTGAACATTGTCGAAGGTGATAATGAATTTGTCATTGAGGTTGCTGCTCCCGGACTTGAGAAAAAAGACTTCAAAATTGACCTGGAAAACAACACACTGACAATTTCATCTGAGAAAGAGGATAAGGTAGAAGATAGAAATGGAAAATCCATTCGCAAGGAGTTTCGTTATTCATCTTTCTGCCGCTCATTTACTCTGCCTGAAACTGTGGAGAATGATAAGATCCAGGCAAAACACAAAGACGGCATTTTATTTGTCACTATTCCCAAAAAGGAAATTGCTAAAATCAAACCAGCACGTCAAATTGAAATTGCATAATGAAAAAGTCCGGTAAATGCCGGACTTTTTCTTTTTAAATTCAAAATATTATGTATTTTTGCACACCAATTCAGAATACTATGGCTTATCATCTATCAGCAAAAAAAAGAATCCGGCAAACTGAAAACCGCAGGGAAAAGAACAGGTATTATGCAAAAACTACACGGAATGCAATTAAGAAATTGCATTCTTCTACAGATAAACAGGAAGTTACAACCGAGGCTCCAAAAGTCATATCAATGCTTGATAAATTAGCAAAGGAAAAAGTCATCCATAAAAATAAAGCTGCCAACCTCAAATCCAAACTGGCCAAACATATAAACAGCCTGTAATTTTCTTCCTCTGTTTATAAAATTATTTCCTCACCCTTGCGATTTTTAATTGTTTCTGTCATTAATGGTAAAGAACTTATTAAATAATTCTTTACCAATGAAGCAGTACAATAATCTTCCTATCAAAGAATGGGCACTTGAGGACCGACCCCGTGAAAAACTTATGGCAAAAGGTATTAGCAGCCTCAGCAGTGCTGAACTGCTTGCCATTATTATTGGCTCAGGAACACGTTCTGATACAGCTGTGGAACTATCGAAGAAATTACTGAATCTTGTTGGCAACAACCTTCATGAACTTGGAAAGCTTGATCTGACAAACCTTAAGAAAATTCATGGTATTGGTCCGGCAAAAGCTATGGCTATAATTGCCTGCTTTGAGCTAGGGAAAAGACGGAATTCATCTTCCAGGTTGCCTGACATTAAGATTTCAGGGAGCAAGGATGTATTTGATCTTTTTCAACCATTTCTTGGAGATCTTCCTCATGAAGAATTCTGGATTCTCTTATTGAACCGGGCTAATCGTGTAATAGATAAAATCAGGATAAGCCAGGGTGGCATTTCCGGAACTATTATTGATACACGTATTATACTTAAAAATGCCGTTGACCGGCTCGCATCGACCATAATTTTGTGCCATAATCATCCCTCCGGAAATTTAAAGCCAAGCGATGCCGATATCAGGATCACAAGTAAAATGAAAGAATCATCACAATTAATGGATATAAACCTTATCGATCATATTATTATCGCGGATAATACTTATTTCAGCTTTGCGGATGAAGGAATAATATGATAACCATCAATTTATCTGATCAGAAAATTTTACTACTTCATGTTTATCTGTTGATTCTTCCAAAAGGACTTTTATTGTTTTTCTTAAGAGTGGATGAATAAATCCCGGATTAATTTCTGACATAGGTATTAATGCAAAGTTACGCTTGTGGAATTCAGGATGAGGTATGATCAGACTTGCATCTTTTAAAATCAGGTCATCATAAAATAAAATATCTATATCAATGGTCCTGCTTTCATATTTGCCTGCTCTCCTTATTCTACCCAGTGAAGTCTCGATCCCTGCTGTAATTTTCAATATCTCAAGAGGTGACAGATTAGTATCAACCAAAAGACATTGATTTAAGAACAGACATTCATCATTGAAACCATAAGGCTCTGTCTCATAAATAGAAGAACTCTGGATGATGCTCCCAACATTTTTCTTTATCCTTATAATTGCTTTTTTTAGATAACCTAACCTATCTCCTTTATTTCCACCAATAAGCAGATATACTCTCGACATTTTAATTGATTTTATTTCTCATTCAGATATTCTGCCCTTTCTCAGGTTTGACAGCCTCCTGCGTCCAATCATAACTATTTTATTTATCTTTGAAGTTACAGTTTATATCCTGATTAAATACTTTAATCCTTAAAAATATGAAAGACTTCTTGAAATTTATGCTTGCGACCATAGTGGGAATCTTACTAACCTTTGTAATGTTCTTCTTTTTATTGCTGATAATTATTTCAGCATCTTCGAAAGATAAGCCGGTTGAGGTAAAGCCAAATACCATATTGCACATTACCTTGAGTGAACGGATTGTCGAACGAAGTACGGATAGTCCTTTTAATTTGTTTCCTGCCGACGGATTTTCTTCCATGAAGGAAATTGGATTAAATGATATTCTGAATAATATCAAAAAAGCGAAAAGCGATAATAATATTGCCGGTATATATATTGAACCGTATTATCTCTCGGCTGGTATAGGTACTATTGAGGAAATCCGTAATGCCCTGATTGACTTCAGGGAATCAGGCAAATTCATAATCAGTTACAGCGAAATTTATACTCAGTCAGCATATTATCTTGCTTCCGTTTCAGATGATATATATCTGAATCCTACCGGAGAGATGCCCCTGTACGGATTGGGAGCAAGAGTTTTATTTTTAAAGGATGCCATGGACAGGCTTGGTATTGAAGCTCAGATCATAAGGCATGGAACATATAAATCCGCTGTTGAACCCTTTATGTACAACAAGATGAGTGAAGAGAACCGGGAACAAACCCTGTCCTGGGTTAGCTCTATATGGGATCATATGCTTCAGGGTATTTCAAAAGAAAGAAATATCCCTGTTGCAAAGCTGAATGATCTTGCTGATAAACTTTCTCTTAAGAGTGCAGAAGATGCTCTTAAAAATAATCTTGTTGACAGCCTGTTGTATAAAGATGAAGTCATTAACAAACTAAAAGATCTGACCGGTACAAAAGAGAAAAATGACCTAAACAGCATAAGTTTAAGACGGTATACAAAGGTTCCAAAAACCAGAGATTATAAAGGTTTAGCCAGGGATAAAATTGCTGTAATATATGCCTATGGTGATGTATTGATGGGAAACAGGGGGGAAGGGACAATCAGTTCAGAAAGAATTTCCAAAGCCATAAGAAAAGCAAGGCGTGACAGTACAATCAAAGCCATTGTTTTTCGCGTTAATTCGGGTGGAGGCAGTGCACTTGCATCCGAAGTCATCTGGAGAGAGGTAGACCTGGCAACAAAGGTAAAGCCTGTCGTGGCATCAATGGGTGATGTTGCAGCTTCGGGAGGCTATTACATTGTCTCTCCTGCTGATACCATTGTCGCAAATCCCAACACCATCACTGGTTCAATTGGAGTATTCTCAGTTCTTCCCAATGCCCAGAAATTTTTCAACAATAAACTGGGGATCAATATGGATGTGGCTAAAACGAATCCACATGCAGATATTGGGAATCCCTTCAGACCACTTGAAAATGAGGAAACAGAATTAATCCGTTTCAGTATTGAAAAAATATATGACACTTTCGTATCCCATGTATCATCAGGAAGAAATATGTCCTGGGATGAGGTTGATGCAATCGGGCAGGGCAGGGTGTGGAGCGGCAGTAATGCTAAGGAAAATGGCCTAATTGATGTGTACGGAGGTTTGGACAGGGCTATTGAAATTGCGGCTGAAATGTGCGGAATTGAAAAATACAGAATTGTGGAACTGCCTGTACTGGAAGATCCTTTGCAATTATTCCTGAAAGAAATTTCAGAAAATGCAAGGATGAGAATCCTTAAAAAAGAGCTGGGAGAATATTATAAATATCTCGAACAACT
>CAZEKO010000040.1:10302-12862 GCA_964512775.1 uncultured Bacteroides sp.
TATTTCTTCTATATCCATTTTCATTGGTATATGGACTTGTAGTCTATATCAGGAATTTTCTGTTTGATTACCAGATAATTAAATCCAGTGAATTTAATATCCCAATTATATGCGTTGGAAACATCACTGCAGGTGGTACAGGAAAAACACCTCATGTTGAATATCTTATCCGCCTTTTAAAATATGAATTCAATGTCGCATGCCTCAGCAGGGGATATAAAAGAAAAACACACCAGTATATACTGGCTGATCAAGCATCCACCACAGAAGAAATTGGAGATGAAGCCCGGCAGATCAAAAAAAAATTCCCTGATATCCATGTCGCTGTTGACAGAAAAAGGGTAAATGGTGTTATACAATTGATGAAGGATGTGCAAGATCTCGATGTAATCCTGCTGGATGATGCATACCAGCACCGTTATGTAAGAGCCGGATTATCAATCCTGCTTATTGATTATAACCGTCCATTGTCGAAAGATCATTTATTACCTGCCGGATTGCTCAGGGAACACCCTTTCGAGAAGAAAAGAGCAAATATTATCCTTGTAACAAAATGTCCCGAACGGATGAAACCAATCGATCGAAGACTGGTTGTGAAAGAGCTTACATTATTTCCTTTTCAGCATCTTTATTTCACATATTTAAAGGATGAGCCACCGAAACCTGTTTTTAAAACAATTCAGAAAGTATTAACACGTGAAGAGATTAAAAATTTGAAACCTCAAATACTGATGATTTCAGGTATTGTCAATCCACGTTCTTTCAAAAAATTTATCCGGAATTATTCCACACATATAACCGAACTTATTTATCCTGATCATCATTCGTTTACTAAAAAGGATATAGATATTATTACTTCAAGATTTAATGCAATAGTAGGTAATGAGAAAATTATTTTTACTACAGAAAAAGATGCCATGAGGCTTGAGAAATTCTCTGATATTGATATCAATATTAAAGAGAGAATGTATTTCATTCCAGTTACAATTAGTTTCCTTAATGAGGATACAGATAATTTTAATCAACATATTCTTAATTATGTTAGAAATAATAAAAGAAACAGCATCTTACATAAAAAGAAAGACTGATTTCACACCTGAAGTTGGTATTATTCTGGGAACAGGATTAGGTGGGATGGTCAGGGAAATCGACAGTAATTTTATACTTGACTATGAAGAGATACCCAACTTCCCTGTATCAACAGTTGAAGGGCACCATGGTAAACTTATTTTTGGAAAGATAAATGGTAAAAATATCATTGCTATGCAGGGCCGTTTTCATTATTATGAAGGGTATACCACCCAACAGGTCACATTTCCTGTCAGAGTAATGAAAAGCCTTGGTATCCGTTATCTTTTTGTTTCCAATGCCAGTGGTGGAGTCAATCCGGATTTCGCGATTGGTGATCTAATGATCCTGGATGACCATATTAATCTTATCCCAAATCCGCTGATCGGGAAACATTATCGCGAATTTGGAGCCAGGTTCCCGGACATGAGTAACACCTATGATAAAAAATTGATCTCCAAAGCTTTGGATATTGCACATAAGAAAAAAATAAAAGTACAGCAGGGATGTTATGTAGCCACAACAGGCCCGACACTTGAAACACCTAAAGAATATGAATATTTCAGGATCATAGGTGGTGATGCAGTCGGAATGTCAACCGTGCCTGAAATAATTGTAGCTCATCAGATGGGGATAATGTGTTTTGCAATATCTATTATTACTGATCTTGGCGTCCGTGGTAAAATTGTTAAGGTAACCCTCGACGATGTTCAGAAAGTGGCCAGTGAGGCTGAGCCTAAAATGACCATAATCATGAAAGAATTGATAGGCTGCTTATAGACTATTATTTTCTAATTGATAAAACACAGGTTTTCTTAATCTGGCTTACCTTGCCTTCCAGATCGAATATCCTTATATAAACGAGATAAATTCCCATACGGGCACGCACTCCATTGTCATCTGTTCCATCCCAGGTTATGCATCCGGATGTTCCAGACAAAATGTTAATAGCCAGTTGTCTGACCATCCTGCCCATCGGGTCAAAAATCCAAATGCTAATTACATTTCCGGGTTTACTGACAGAATAACATATATTTGTAATATCCTCTACCCCATCATTATCCGGTGTAAATATTTCAGGTTCAACTCCAATCGTGAGTTCCGGGTTTGAGGTAATAACCAGCTGGGAGTTTTCATATCCAGGTGTGCAAAAACCGGCATTTTTTGCCGCTGAATGCCAGTTCCCCTGATCACTAGCCGGTCTTTCATAACTGATTCTTTCAAGTGAGACCCCTTCAGTGGATGTCAACAATGAAAAATGCATTTCGTTATTATATGTAAATTCATCTAATATCTGTAACCATTTATCCAGAATTATAATCGTTCCCTGCTCATCATCAAATGAAAACAGGTCTGATAATCCGATAATTGTTCCCCTGGAATTTGGATATCCTGTAAGAAAGTCCAACTTATCTTTTGTAAGAACAAGAAATTCTCCGGGGAAAAATAACCTGTGAGTCTGGCAAACCGAAGTGAATGAGGCTATTCCATT
>CAZEKO010000041.1:0-12805 GCA_964512775.1 uncultured Bacteroides sp.
GTCTTCCCCCCATCCTCATTCGTGCAAAAAACCAGATATACCCCGGTAGCGACTTTTTCTCCATCGAAATTTCTTCCATCCCAGAGTGCCTGTCCTCCCAACGATGTAGTCTCGTAAACAATATTCCCACTGATATCTGTGATTTTTATATTTGCTTCACCAATCATGCCTGTTATTACTATGTCCCCTTCATAATCTTCTCTCACCGGATTGGGATAGACATATACCTCCGTGAAGTTCTCATTCGGCTCGGTTGCAGTGCCCCGGTAAGAGACTATCCCAAGGTCTGTCCCAAAAAAGACTTCTCCTGTCTTGTCATTAATGGCTATATCCTGGATATTATTAGATAACATCGGACTGTTCTCTTTAGTGAAATTATGTATCTGAACCAGGCCATCTTCTGAAAGTAGAAACACTCCAGCCCTTGCAGTTCCTATCCATTTCCGGTTGGCCCCATCAACGGCAATTGCTGTTACAGTTTCTGTACCAAGAAGAATATCAGCTAATCCTGTTCCATCATTTCTTGGAACAATGATCTGTTGCCCGTAAAAAATGCCGGGATCGAAAACCCTGCCGGGATTATAATACACCACAACACCCTTATCAGTTCCGAGCCATATATTTCCATTTCTGTCTTCAGCAAAGGAAAAAACATTATTGGTAATGACTTTATTGTTTACATCAACAACATCAAGCTTCTTGTATAAATCATCATTTTCATCATCCAGTGTGCCATTTATATCAAAAACAAACAGCCCTTTATTACCAACCAGTTGTATCCATTTCTGGTCAGCACTGGTAATCATAATCCTGCCAATTCTAATACCACTGATCTGTCTTTTAAAATCATAACTTTTCCATGTTCCATCTGGCTTTCTTACAGAAATGGGCTCTGGAACCTCAGAATTAGTCAGCCAAAGATTTTTATTCTTATCATATGCAATTCCTCCTAACCTTACATATGGACCGCTTGATAAAATATTCTGAAGACTGCTGTTTGCATCTGTATAGACTTTAATTATTTCCAGATCCTGTATTTCAAGTAATCCATATCCCCATGAACCGGCAAAAATATGATTGCTGTGATCGGGGTCCACGGCCAAACTTATAACATCCTTATAATTTATCTCCCTTAACCCAGACCAAATACCATTGTCAAAAATATCTACCTCAGCATGAGCCCAGATATTTTGCCATGAACGACTATCTCCTCCCGCAGCAACAAATAATTTACCATCTGTAAAGTGAAGTGTCATGGCACTATTTGTCATAGGCCCATTTGGCACAAATATTTCTTTGCTGGATAATTCTTTATTTAATATAAGCCCTTCTGTCTCATCTGCCACCCATAAATAATCTTCCTTATCTATGATCCCATGAAACGGTCTGGCAGATCCAAAATGTCTTATTCTTATCTCATTTTCATCAAAAACATCGGTCATCCCTGAATTTGTAATAATCAGGTAATCGTTTCGAACTTCTATTGAACGCGTCCGGTTAAAAGCTACTTTAGAAAATAAAGACCAGCTGGTACCATCAAATCTGTATACAGTATCTATACCACTTACCTCATTATAATAATTGGTATAGATTTTCCCATTGAAAAATCTGATATGGTTAAATGCCTTATTATAATTAGGTATATCTGTTATTCTATTCCAGTAATTATAATCAATAAGATTAGGACTGTTGATGTCAGCCCTGTAAATCCCATCATCAGTTGCAGCTAAAAAAAATTGTCCATCAAATGCAAGGCTGTGAACAAATTTATAACTGCTATTTTCACCTATCAGATATGTATCCAGGATTTCCATTTTATCCAGATTTATTATAACGATACCAAATCCGCATGAAAGATATGCCCTGTTATCAAGAAACATTATATCGTTAATTGTCTTACTGGCAGTAATTTGCTTCCTTTTTATGTCAGGAATATTATAAATCTCATTTCCTTTGATTAGATCGACATTTGTATTAGAGTATGCAATGACAAGAACATCGTTTTCGGGAGAATAATTCAGACAACTGATTTCAACATCCGACAAACCATCAATCCTGGTAAATTTATTCAGGGTGTTATCGGCTTTATCATAATAAAATAATCCGCTTCGTGTTGCACAAAATATTCTGTCACCCGCTTCTGTGACATATATTGCCTGAGAATATGGCAAATGAGTTCTCCATTCACCAATGGTTAGCTGGGCATTCAATGACTGAACCAATAAAAAGCATGAATTGAAAACTACTAATATTCTTATAAAATGCTGCATTGAAAGATGTGAATGTTTTAGAATTAATTGCAACTGAAATTATACCGAACCAACGTTGTTTTAAGCATTAAGTTTCTTTATATATACGCATAGTTTGTAAAATAATTGTGCTATCATTCTATCTACTAATCTTTATTATTAATCTTCAGGTTAAGTAAAAATTCCACCAGTTTATTTATTGCTACTGCCCTATGACTGATTTCATTTTTTTGTTTTAATGACATTTCAGCAAATGTTTTATTAAAACCTATTGGTTTAAAAACCGGATCATATCCAAATCCATTTCTCCCCTTCTTTTTTTCAATAATATGGCCGTTAGCAATACCTTCAAAAAAGAATTTGTTCCCATCTAAAATCAGTACAACCACGGTTCTGAATCTGGCCTTCCTGTTTTCTTTGTCCTTCATAAGTTTTAGCAATTTCCTTATGTTTGCTTCTGAAATATCTTCGCCCTGATCACGCTCTCCTGTACTGTCTGCAAAACGTGCAGAAAAAACACCAGGTTGTCCATCAAGTGCTTCAACTTCAAGTCCGGTATCATCAGCAAAACAATCTACATGGAACAGATTAAAAACAAGCTTTGCTTTTTCTTCCGCGTTCCCTTCAATATTCATTTGATTTTCATCTATCTCCTCATGATAACCTATATCATTAAGACCAAGAATTCTGAATTTATTACCTATCAGATCCTGTATTTCCCTGATTTTATTTAAGTTATGTGAAGCAAAAACAAGTTCTTGCATTTCTTTATAATAAAAACCCCAGGTTGAAGCCTGGGGTAATAATATCTATGGTATATCAAAATATAATCGGATCATCCACCTGTTGCACTAAAACCACCCCCAATTTTACCTGGTCTTGGATTAATGCACATAACAGGAATCTGATATTTGTTTGAAATGATCATCTGCTCCTGAGCTCCAATAACATAATCTGCGATACCGATATCTTTTGTAGTCATGATAAGTAGTAAGTCGGCTCCAATATTATGAGCATACTCTATAGTTTCTGTAGCGAAATCTTTTTTACCTGGAGCTGTTTCAATTTCATAAGGAATCATGTTATTATCCAGGAATTTTTTCGTAAACATCAGATTAGAATGAATCCCCTTAACAAATCTTGAATCACTGGTTTTTGATTTTATAATAAAAAATTTGGAGCGATACAACCGAGCTACATAATACATCCAATTAATTTTTTCCTTGTTTTCCTTCCTGAAATCCAGTGGAAAGACAATTTTTTCAAAGCCATGCGTAGCCGGAGGTGTCTGAACTACAATAAATGGAACTTTTGATCCTGCAATGACTTTCAGCGCCCAGCTTCCAATCAGTTTTTGCATGCCTTTCATTCCATGTGTGCCCATAATTACCATTTCGGCATGTAATTCAGTTGCTAATTCAGTTATCGTGGTAAAAATATTACCGACCTTGACAAGGATCAGAGGCTTAACCTGGAATTTTTTCCTGGTTGCTTCAACAACATCATTTAATTTTTTCGTTGCCTCCTCAATTTCTTTATCCTTTTTTACTATATGGACAAGCTCAACATCCGTATTAAGTGGTTTACTGAGCTGGATGGCATGCTCAAGGGCAAATTCGGCTTTATCCGTAAAATCCCATGTCACCATAATTGTTTTCTTAGCTGTTGTTTCCATAGAGTCAGATTTTCATTTTATTTAAGTATTACTTTAATTCTTAAATTTGTCTGATACTGCAAATGTGCATTTTAAGATTCACAAGTTATGAATTTTCTATGCAAGTTGTCCAAGTTTGGAACCATTTTTTTTTATGCAGTCTTTTTTCACGAATTTAATTTGTGTGCTTTTTCGACTCATAATCAGGAACTTGGACTTCCTTACATTCAAAATATCACACCATTTTCTTCGCCCGAAATCTTACAATACAATTCAATCGTTCAGGACTCAAAAGGATTCATTTTTATAGGAGGTAATAATGGTGTACTAAGGTATGATGGTAATTACTGGCAACAGCTAAATCTTCAGGGACCCGTTTCAGTCTATTCTGATTTGAATGGCAAAATAATTGCGGGAGGAAAAAATTATTTTGGTGTCATTGATTATTTGCCTGATGGCAGCATGCATTATACAAGCCTCTACTATACGGAACAGAACGATTATCAAGCTATTGGCAGTATCAGGAATATTTTCCCTCTGAATGAAAATCTCGTCCTGCAAACCTCCACTGGTATTTTTATCTGGGATCAGTCAAAATTAAATCCTGTAATTGTACCTGAATTACCCGGATGTGTCCTCCTTAAAGGGGATACACTTATAATGCATATCCCTGGCTATGGATTATATTCAATGTATGATTCTGTTATTCTACCTGTAAAACTGGAAGAAAGCCTGGCAGAATTCCATGTCTCTGATATGATAGACTTTAATAATCAGCTTCTTATTTATACGGAAGAAAAGGGATTTCTGATATTTAATGATGGCAAATTGCAAAATTTTAATTCCGGTATAAATCAATTTTTTGCTGAACATGGATACTCTGATGGTATATTTCATAAAAAAGGACAGCTCATTTTTGCAGCAAAAGATGGAAGCCTTGTTTTTTATGATCCCGTTCATGAAACTATTCTGCATAATTATATAAAAGAAGGCCTACCCGGCACCAGTATTAATTACATGTATGAAGGAAAATCAGGAAATCTCTGGTTGCTTTGTGATTTCGACCTGTGTCGTATTGAATGGCCATCGGCATTCAGCTTTTTCGATTCCAGGAATGGCCTCAATGGAAATATTGGATCGATAATCCGTTTTGAAAAAAATATATATGTTTCTACCTCACAGGGAATTTATATTCTTAAAAAGGAAGATAATAGCAATTCTCCATTTAATGTTTCAAAGTTTACAGAAATAAACAATTCCGGCTTTAACTGCAGCCAGTTACTTGCCTGTGGAAAGATTCTTCTTGGTATATCAGGAAATGGAATAGTCAGGATAACAAATAATTCATCTTATCTGGTTTATCCTGGCAAAGTCAATGTCCTTTATCAGTCGGTCTCAAATCCGGCAATTGTACTGGCGGGAACAAATGAGGGATTGATTGCTTTGAATATATCTTCAAACAATTATACCACTTCAAAAATTGCTATCAGTTTTTCTCAACCGGTCCGGGATATCATCGAATCAAATGATAGCTCCTTATGGATCAGCTGCGGTAATTCAGGTTTATTCAGGTTTTATCCTGCAGATGGATTTACCAGTAATATGTCATATACTGGTTATGATACAACAAATGGCCTTCCTGACAGAAATAGCTGGATCAGTTTTGAAAATGTTGATAATAAATTGCTCTTCTCAACAAATGCAGGATTTTATTATTTTGATTTTACCGTAAACAGATTCTTCCCATTTTTACCCCTTAAAATACCTGCTTTTCAGGGAAAAGATATTACGACAATACCACTTCTTAAAGACCATGAAAACAATATCTGGCTGAAAGTCTCCCAAAAGAGTACTAATGAGACGGAAATATGGAAAGCAGAATTCTGCAGTGTTGACAGTTTCAAATTATCCCGTTTGAATTTCAGACGGTTCAGAGATCAGATCGTACATTCAATTTATGCCGAACAGGATAGCATTATATGGATTGGTGGACAAGATCAGCTTATTCGCTATGATACACGATCATTAGATATCTCCCAATCTGATTTTAGTGTTCATATCTTCAATATTAATGTTAATGATGAGTATCATATCATCCCTGATCCCAATATTTCACAAGCAGATATTAAACCAGTAAATAAACCATTAAAAATCAGATTTTCGCAAAATACTATCCATTTCAATTACCTTTCAACAGCGTATTCCGGTGAAGGAAAAGGGCTCTTTCAGTACATGCTTGATGGCCTCGACAATGATTGGTCAGAATGGAGTGTTCAAAGCATTACTACCTTTCAACATCTTCCGATCGGAACTTATACTTTTTATGTAAGGAGCCAGGATATTTTTGGCAATATTTCCTCGACTGATCAATTCAGATTCCGTATTGCAGCCCCTCTCTGTTTGAAATGGTGGGCATTCCTGATTTATCTCCTGATTTTATTACCGGTTATATATTTCCTTCGTAAATGGAAAATCTTCAGAGATCTTCAGAAAAGGTACAGACTGGAAGAAATTATCCGGGAAAGGACTGAAGCCCTGATTAAAGAAAAAGAAAAATCTGAGAATCTGATTGCTAATATACTACCCAAAATTACTGCAGATGAGTTAAAATTAACCGGGAAAGCAACATCCAGCAAATTCAAGATGGTTACTGTTCTCTTCGCTGATATACAGGGATTTACAAAAATTGCTGAACAGATGAATCCTGACAAACTTATTGATGAACTTGATAGGTTCTATTTCCAGTTCGATTCAGTTGTGGATAAGTATAATATCGAAAAAATTAAGACAATTGGAGATGCTTATATGGCTGCGGGCGGCATTCCTATAAAGAACCGGACCAATCCGGTAGAAGTTATTCTGGCTGCTCTTCAGATGCAACAATTTATGAAAGAACTGAAAAAAACAAAAGCTGATATCTGGGATTTGAGGATAGGTATCCATACCGGTTCAGTTATTGCCGGAGTTGTGGGACAAAAGAAATTTTCATATGACATCTGGGGTGATACCGTCAACACAGCAAGCAGGATGGAATCCTCCGGAGAAATTGGTAAAGTAAATATTTCTGCTACTACATACGAACTGGTTAAAGATTTTTACCAATGTCAGTACAGAGGTAAAATGCCCGTTAAATATAAAGGGGATATTGAAATGTATTTTGTCACAGGTATTAAACCAAAATTCCAGGCTGAAAATGATGTTACTCCAAATGATGAATTTAAAATTCATTTACAGGATCTCAGGCTTTTGGACCTCGAAGAATATGTTATACAAAAGTTGAAAAACGAGCTTCCGGATACATTATATTTTCATAATGCTCAGCATACATCTCATGTCCATTATCAGGCAGAACTCCTTGGAAGATCTGAAAATATCACTCCAACAGAACTTCTGCTGGTTCGTTCCGCAGCCCTTTGTCATGATATAGGTTATATAGATACTTTTGAGGGGCATGAACAGAGATCAGTAGAGATGGCCCGGGAAATACTGCCTCTTTACAGGTACAGCGAATACCAAATAGATGAGATCTGTAAACTTATCCTGGCTACACGTATGCCACCGAATCCCACAAATGTTATAGAAAAAATCATTTGTGATGCTAATTTTGATCATGTCGGACGGGTTGATTTTCTTATCGAGTCTGACAGACTCTTCCAGGAAAACAGAACTCTCGGAAAAATTAATTCTAAAAAAGAATGGAATGAACTTCAGATTGATTTCCTGAAAAAATTTGATTTTTTTACATCGGCTGCACAAAAAATGCGTGAAGTGACAAGGGAACAACAAATCCAAAATGTACTCAAGTTCTCATAGGGCAGCGAGCATGGAGCATAGGGCTAAGTGCATAGGGCTAAGTGTTAAGAGCTGGGGATACGAGAGAATAGAAAACAGGACATATAAATTTGGGGATCTATTGTTGAATGGACAGTTCTTGTAATTATGATTAATTTTGACGGTTTCTGATAATGATCAGAATTTTAATATCCCTGATAAATTTGCACCTTGCACCATGTACCTTGTAACTTGTAACTTTAACGTATAATCTTTAACTTGGAAAATTAAATAAAGGTCTTTATGTCATTAAACATCGATTGGAAGAATCTACCTTTTGGGTATATGCCCACAGATTACAATGTGCGGTGCTTTTTCAAAGAGGGGAAATGGGGTAAGTTGGAAATCTCTTCATCTGAATTCATTCCACTTCATATGGCTGCAACAAGCCTTCATTATGGACAGGAAGCTTTTGAAGGAATGAAGGCATATATGGGGAAAGACGGGAAAATAAGAATATTCCGCTGGAAAGATAATTCTCAACGATTGGCATCAAGTGCAAAAGGGATCAAAATGGCTGTTGTCCCTGATGAATTATTTCACCAGGCAATCATTAAGGTTATTACGCTGAATAAAAGGTTTATTCCACCTTACGGGACTGGAGCAACGTTGTATATCCGTCCTCTGTTGATTGGATGCACTCCGGAAGTGGGCGTGAAAGCGGCCAAAGAATATTATTTCGTGGTTTTCGTTGCTCCGGTTGGACCTTACTTCAAAGAAGGATTTAAACCGGTTGATATGATGATCTGCCGTGGATTCGATCGTGCTGCACCATTGGGCACGGGCAATATTAAAGTAGGTGGAAATTACGCGGCAAGTCTTATCTCACTTGAAAAGGGGCATGAAAAGGGATTTGCTTCTGTTATCTATCTCGATTCTAAAGAGAAAAAATTTATAGATGAATGCGGCCCTGCTAATTTTTTCGCAATAAAGGATAAAACTTACATTACACCTGATTCTGCATCCATTCTGCCATCTATTACCAATAAAAGCCTGATGGTACTTGCTGACGAAATGGGTTTAAAAGTCGAAAAAAGACCGGTGCCTGTGGAAGAATTATCAGATTTCGAAGAAACTGGAGCATGTGGTACAGCAGCTGTAATAACTCCTATAAGGAAAATCATTGATCCTGACCTGAATAAAACTTATGAATACTGTAAAGATGGTAAACCCGGTCACGTTTGCACAAAACTGTACAATAAACTTACATCCATTCAGTTTGGAGACGAACCTGATGATCACGGATGGATTGAAATCATCTGATAATTTATATCTTTGCAGTCTCAAAAAATGATACATGAAAAAAAGGGAGAGTGGTATCAGTAGAAGCAGATTAAGAAGTTCATACCTTACCTCCATAATCAGTATCTCCCTGGTTCTTTTTTTATTAGGTTTGATTGGATTATTATTACTGAATGCAAAGAAGTTATCAGATCACGTCAAGGAAAACATCGGTTTTTCTATTTTCCTTAAAGAAAATATCCGTGAAGTTGATATAATAAGGCTCCAGAAGAGACTCGATGCAATGCCTTTTGTGAAATCTACTGATTATATTACCAAAGAAGAAGCCGCAAAAGAATATCAGGAAGAATTGGGTGAAGATTTTACAGAATTCCTTGGTTATAATCCACTTCCTGCTTCAATAGAAGTAAGGTTTATAGCTCGATTTGCAAATCCCGATAGTATCGCCCGGATAGAAAAAGAAATACTGAATTATGAGGAAGTAAGCGAAGTTTTTTACCAGAAATCCCTGATTCATCTTGTGAATGACAATATCCGGAAAATCAGCCTTATAATTCTGGCATTCAGCGGATTGCTATTCCTCATAGCTTTAGCCCTTATCAATAATACTATCAGGCTTTCTGTATATTCTAAACGATTTCTTATCAAAACCATGCAGCTCGTAGGTGCAACAAAATCTTTTATTCGCAGACCTTTCCTTGCAAAAAGTGCCACTCATGGAATATATGCAGCAATAATTTCTCTTCTGTTATTGACAGCGATAATTTATTTTGCACAACAGGAGTTACCTGGAATCGTAGGATTCAGCGATCCTGTAGTTCTGGCAGTACTTTTTTTGAGTGTAATTATACTTGGAATCATATTCAATTGGATCTCTACTTTTTTTGCGGTTAACAAATACCTCAGAATGAGATCCGACGACTTATATTATTAATCACAAAAAATTCATGGCAAAAAAGAAACCTGAACAGGAAAAAAAACCGAATTTCCCCTTAGAAAAAGAGAATTACATTCTCCTGATAATAGGATTTGTAATTATTATTATCGGATTTCTACTTATGATCGGAGGTAAAGCAGAAAGTCCGAATGAATTCAATCCCAAAATTTTCAGTTTCAGAAGAATTACCCTTGCTCCAATTATCGTACTGGCAGGTTTTATCTTCGAGATTTGGGCGATAATGAAAAAACCCAAAGAGACCGAAGAATAGAGGAAGAATGATGAATTGGTTTGAAGCTTTAATTCTGGGTATCGTTCAGGGACTAACGGAATTCCTTCCTGTCAGCAGCAGCGGGCATCTCGAGCTGGGAAAAGCCATATTTAACCTCGGCACAGAAGATGATATGACATTTGCTGTTGTAGTTCATGGGGCAACAGTTCTTAGCATCATCGTTGTTTTCTTTAGTGAATTACGAAGCCTGCTTGTAAACTCTCTTTCCTTTCAGTGGAACACCTCCTCAAAATATGTCGTTAAACTTCTCATTTCAATGATCCCTGTTGCTATTGTCGGATTATTCTTTAAAGATTTTGTTGAACAATTTTTTACAGGAAATGTACTATTCGTCGGAATCATGTTAATCGTAACATCAGCCTTGCTTATACTTACCAACTTCGCTAAAGATAAGGGAAGGGAAATTTCCTATATAGGTTCTTTCATTATTGGTATTGCCCAGGCAATCGCTGTACTTCCAGGTATATCAAGATCGGGTGCGACAATTTCAACCGGGCTGCTACTGGGTAACAAAAAAGATGAAATGGCCCAATTTTCATTCTTAATGGCATTAATTCCAATTATCGGGGTCAATTTGCTGGACATTATTTCTGGTGATATTTCTACTGATAATCCCTCCTCTTTCTTACCTCTGGCTGTTGGATTCCTGGCAGCATTTTTAACCGGATTAATCGCCTGCAGGTGGATGATCAGAATTGTGAAAAAAGGAAAACTTATTTATTTCGGCATATACTGCCTGGTTATTGGGATTATAGCTATTATAACGGGAATCTGATACATGACTGACATTAATAAACAGACTGATTTTATGAAAGGATCGGTTCTGCTGATCGATAAGCCTTTTGAATGGTCATCGTTTGATGTTGTGAATAAAGTGCGGATATTGCTACAAAATAAATTCAGATATAAATGGCTCAAGGTTGGACATGCCGGAACTCTTGATCCACTGGCTACCGGACTTTTAATCCTGTGTACCGGAAACGCAACCAGGGAAATTACCAGATTTTTATTAATGGAAAAAGAATATATTGCCACAATCTGTCTTGGTAAATCAACTCCCTCCTTTGATCTTGAAACCCAGCCAGATCAAACTTACCCTACTGACCATATTACACGCGAACTTATCCTGAAAATCCTGCCTCAGTTCAAAGGCAGAATTAATCAGATTCCCCCTGTTTTTTCAGCAAAACGACTTGAAGGAAAACGAGCTTATGAGTTTGCAAGAAAAGGTAAAGAAATTGAACTTCAGGCCAATACGGTATTTATCAGCGAGATAGAGCTGATCGAATATAACAAACCCGTCCTTGTACTGAGAATAAAGTGTGGAAAAGGAACTTATATCAGGGCTCTGGCCAGAGATATTGGAAAAGCACTTAACAGCGGGGCACATCTTATAGCACTTAAAAGGATTTCAATAGGAGACTATAAGATTTCTGAAGCTTTGACAATGAAAAAATTTGAAGAAAAAATAAAATTAATGTAACCAATTAGAAATTTTTACGTAATAAGGCAACTGTCAAAATTATATTTTAATATTTTATTTATGAAGTTATCCCAGTTTAAATATCATTTGCCGGATGATTTGATTGCCATATACCCCACTGAAAACAGAGATGAATCAAGATTAATGATTCTTCACAGGGATACTGAAGAAATTGAACACAGAATATTTAAGGATATCCTGGAATATTTCAATGATAAAGATGTTCTTGTATTCAATAATACCAAGGTGTTTCCTGCCCGGTTATATGGTAACAAGGAGAAAACCGGCGCTGAGATTGAAGTATTCCTGCTCAGGGAACTGAACAGGGAGCAACGACTGTGGGATGTTCTTGTGGATCCTGCCAGGAAAATCAGGATCGGCAATAAATTATATTTCGGCGAAGATGACCTGCTGGTAGCTGAGGTAATAGATAATACTACCTCCCGCGGGCGGACACTTCGATTTTTATATGATGGAGATTATGATGATTTTAAGAAAACTCTCTACAGCCTGGGGGAAACTCCACTTCCAAAATTTATTAAACGTAGTGTCGAGCCGGAAGACAAGGAAAGATACCAGACTGTTTATGCCGAACATGAAGGCGCAGTAGCTGCTCCCACCGCTGGTATGCACTTCAGTAAACAATTGTTGAAAAGACTGGAAATCAGAGGTTGTGAATTTGCCTTTATCAC
This sequence comes from uncultured Bacteroides sp., assembly GCA_964512775.1. Lineage (GTDB taxonomy): Bacteria > Bacteroidota > Bacteroidia > Bacteroidales > SM23-62 > LJUQ01. The sequence continues at coordinate 12,381 of CAZEKO010000041.1, forward strand.
GCTGCATGTAGGTCTGGGTAATTTCCGGACTGTGGATGTGGAAGACCTTACCAAACATAAAATGGATTCAGAACGGATTATTATTGATGAAGAAGCAGTAAGAATTGTCAATGCAGCAAAAGACCGTAAGAATAAAATTTGTGCTGTAGGTACTACTGTTACAAGAACTTTAGAAAGTTCTGTCTCTACAACAGGATACCTTAAATCTTTCGATGGCTGGACCAATAAATTTATTTTTCCACCCTATGATTTTAAAATCCCCGACATGATGGTTTCTAATTTTCATCTTCCTCTTTCTACGCTGCTTATGATGGTAGCTGCTTTTGCAGGCTATAAATTTCTTCTCGAAAGCTATAAACTGGCAATAAAAGAAAAGTACAGGTTTGGAACATATGGTGACGCGATGCTCATCATTTAATGTGAAG
>CAZEKO010000042.1:0-12746 GCA_964512775.1 uncultured Bacteroides sp.
TGACATAAAGGTATAGTGAACGATCAAAATCAGGTACCTATGTCAGCAATTAGATACATTAATAAAATCCTGAGAATTAATACTCTTGTGAAACTTAGAGCTACAGGAAATCCACGCGAACTGGCAGATAAACTGGGAATATCCGAAAGAAGTGTTTATGAATATATCAGCAATATGAAAGAGCTTGGTGCGCCAATTGCCTTCAGCTACTCTCATAACAGTTATATCTATTATAAAGATGGTGACCTGGTAATCGGTTTCTCGCATGATGTGCTTGACGAAGAAGAAGAAAAAATAACATTTGGAGGTTTTAGGGAATGGACAAAAAGATTTAACATAACTGCAGAAATAGCGCAGTAGCATGAAATAATTTTATCCTGGTTTAGCTAAGCCATAATTAACGGTATAAGGAAGGATCAAGGCCGGTCTTGTCCGAATACCCATTATTAACACTAAAACGTTCACATATGAAAGCTTTTAAAGACTTCACTAATTACCGGGAACTAGATCAAAAGGAACTGATCGGAACATCCGGAGGTGTTATCTGGTTCATTGTTGGGGGTATTATAGTTGCAATGGCAAGGGAAGTTATGTCTGACTGGGACAACTTTAAAGCAGGATTGACAGGACAAGCTGAAATCAAATCCTGGTAATCAGGTAAAACAAGATTCACAAATTGTTTAACTCAAAAATTAACGTTATGAAAAAAACAGAAAATCTCAAACTCAGGTTCATGGAATTGAACCGTGAAGAGCTCTCCGTTATCAACGGTGGCAGTTTTGCTTATGATCTTGGAAGATTTATCAGGTACATGGGAGTTTACTTTGCAAATGGTACAGGAATTCCAGGTACAGCTGCGGCTAACGCCGATTTTGCTGCCAATTTGGTTCTAAACGGTCAGTGACAACAGTGGCGGAGGTTGTAAAGAAGCATCCAGACTTCTTACAACCTCCGATCCATATGTATTTTTTATGTCCATTTTTTTAAATGATAAAACTCTTTTATTATGAATCTGTTTCAGAATGTCAAGAATAAAGTAAAGACAAGAAAATTCATTTTCGGGATTTTTATATTCCTGATCACGTTGGTTATTTGCCTGTTCGTTTTTCAGAACTGGGACACGCTGAAGTCTTTTATTTTCGGAAGTTAAGGAATGAATCCCCATGAAATATGAAATCAAAAAAGGATGATTCATTTATTGATTTCGTAAAATTCAGCAAGATTAACCATTATTATATTGGGGAAATTTCAAGACCGGGCAGACTGGTTTATATTTCTGTTCTGATTTTTATTTTTTGTCTGATCATAAGTCTTCCATTTATTAAGGTGGATATTTCTATAAAAGCTCCAGGGATAATCCGGCCTGTTTGTGAAAAAACTGAAATTACTTCACTGGTACCAGGCAGGATTGATAAAATTCATTGCCGGGAAGGATCATTCGTAGAAAAAGGCCAATTACTTATTACGCTTGAATGTAACCAGGTTCGTGATGAGATTGAATATTATAAATATGAAAAATTACTTGTTTCCAATGAAATTACTGATCTTATAAACCTGCTGGCTAATAAAGACACACCTATGGTTTCAGTCAAGTACAGATTTGAGTATAATAGCTATAATAAACAATTAAGTAAGGTACAGGAGCAGTTAAACAAAGCCCGTAAAGAAAAAGAACGACTGAATGTTCTGTACATGGACAAATTAATCAGCGATAAAGAATACGACGACCTCATCTATGCCCAATCCCAGCTTGAAAAGGAAGTTGAATACATTGTCAGCGCAACTATGAACAACTGGCAGATAGAATTATCAAGATTAAGATATCAAATCGGACATACCAGATCAGAAATATCCAGGATTGAGAATGAATTAAGTCATTGTGAAATAGTGGCTCCGGTATCAGGCAGGATAGACCAGCTCTCAGGTATTTATGAAGGATCAATTATACATGCTGGTCAACAACTTGCAGTTATAACACCTGACACATTGCTTATTGGAGAAATTTATATCACTCCAGATGATATTGGTTTAATTAAATCTGATCAGGAAATAATCCTTGTAATTGATGCTTTCGATTACAGAGAATGGGGAGTGATTCACGGCCGCATTATAGACATTCCGGATGATTTTATCCTTCTTGACAATCAGCCGGTCTTCAGAATTAAATGCATGCCAGGCCAGGATTATCTGCGTTTAAAAAATGGCATTGAAGGAAGACTTAAAAAAGGTATGACATTCCAGGCACGGTGCATTATAACGACCCGTTCAATTGCGCATCTGATTGCAGGCAAGTTTGATAGTTGGCTAAATCCGGCAATCAGAAAGTAATTGTTTGTCAACTCGTAACATCCTGCTAATGCGAAAGCCCATCAAAATCAGACAGCATGATATCACAGATTGCGGAGCTGCCTGCCTGGCCTCTATTGCTGAATATTGGGGTCTGAAATATACCATATCAAAGCTCAGGCAGTTGGCATCTACTGATAAGGACGGCACAAATCTGCTTGGCCTTGTAGAAGCGGCTGAAAAGATTGGATTCATAGCGAAAGGAGTCAGATGTCAGCCTGAAAATATTAAGCACATCCCTGTACCGGCAATCGCACACATTAAAATGAAAAGTGGCCTGCTGCATTTTGTAGTCATTTATAAAGTCGGTAAAAAGAAATTACTCTTGATGGATCCGGCTGATGGGGAGTTGCACAAACCTTTTGAAAAGGAATTTGTTTCTTTATGGACAGGTATCCTGATTCTATTAACCCCCGGTGAACATTTCCAACCTGGTAATCACAAAATACCTGTCTTCAGAAGATTCCTTAACCTTATTTACCCCCACTCAGGGCTGTTTATACAGTCGTTTTTTGGTGCCGCTATTTATAGCATACTGGGACTATCAATATCAGTTTACGTTCAAAAAATAGTAGATAATATCCTGCCTGAACAAAACATTAATCTTCTTAATCTTTTAAGTATAATAGTAATTTTCATCCTGGGATTCAGGATCTATATTGGAACAATAAAAAGTCTTTATCTCCTGAAAACAGGACAGTTTATTGACAGTACGCTGATCATGGGATACTTCTGGCATCTTCTCAGGCTTCCATCACGTTTCTTCGATACTATGAGGACTGGCGAATTAATTTCAAGAGTGAATGATGCTGTTAAAATCAGGTTTTTTATCAGCAATGCCATGATTGACATAATCGTAAGTGCTTTTACGATTTTCTTTTCAATAATTCTTGCCTGTATCATTTCAATCAGAATAGCGGCTCTTCTTTTAATAATAATACCTGTATTTTTCTTGATCTATTGGCTGTTTAATAAATTAAATAAACGTACACTCAGAGAAGTCATGGAAAAATCAGCTGACCTCGAATCTCAGCTGGTGGAATCGTTAAATAACCAATCGACTATACGTTATCTTAACCTGGAAAAGCACGCCTTTGAAAAAACCGAGTCAGCTTTTATTCAGTTTCTGGCAACAATATATACCACAGGGAAATACTCAATATTCGTAAATAATGGATCAAATCTTCTGACAGGCCTTGCCACGGTTGTATTATTATGGTCAGGGTCTGTTTTAGTTTTCAGTCAGGATGTAACTCCAGGAGAATTAATGCTTTTATATTCTCTGTTCGGTTACCTGCTTGGGCCTCTCTCAAACCTGGTGATGATGAACCGCACCATACAGGATGCTCTTATAGCTGCAGACAGACTATTTCAGATACTTGATATAGAACAAGAAGAAAGTAACGGCGATTATATGATAAGTCTTCAACCTGAGGTTAAGTATGATATTCACTTCGAGCATGTGGTTTTTGGATATGGAAACAGAACGGATATACTTAAGGATTTAACTATTAACATTAACCAGGGAGAAGTCACTGGAATTGCAGGTGAAAGCGGCTGTGGAAAAAGTACTATCGCAGCTCTGTTAATGCGTATATATCCGGTAAAGTCTGGAAGGATCAGAATTAGTAATTTTGATATCCGGGATATAAATACATCCAGTCTTAGAAAAACATTTGGTATTGTTCCACAGCGAATTGATCTTTTCTCAGGGAATTTCATAGATAATATAGCACCGGATACAAAAAAAACGGATATTACAAAAGTCCTTCATGTTTGTGAACTGGTTGGATTGAGCAGGTTTATTGATTCTCTGCCAAATGGATTGTATACCAGAATTGGTGAGCGGGGATTTGCGTTATCAGGTGGAGAAATGCAAAAAGTTGCAATAGCAAGAGCTCTTTACCGCGATCCTGCTATTCTGATAATGGATGAAGCCACCTCATCCCTTGATTCTTATGCTGAGATTGTTATCCGTAACCTTATCCAATCGCTTAAAAATCAGGGAAAAACTATTATAATAATTGCTCACAGGTTGCAAAGTCTTATCCATGCTGACAGAATTATATGCCTTCATGATAAACGAGCGGTTGAATCCGGTTCGCATTATGAACTTCTTGAAAAGCAAGGATATTATTACAAATTATGGAATAACCAATTTACTCATGATTTTATTGAATAATTGAATGGAGGTTCCTAAATTTGTCCTGATATTTTGCTTTCTATGTTTTCAAAAACCAGAATACTTTTTTTTCTCATAATCCTGATCAGTTGTTTTCAGGGTGCAGGTCAGCAATATGGTTTCAGGAACTATTCTCTAGAGCAGGGTTTGCCTCAAACCGAAGTATATGCCATGCTTCAGGATTCGAGAAGAAATATATGGGCTGGTACAAATGGTGGTGGACTAACACGTTTTAATGGGATTAATTTCAAAACCTACACTACCAGAGACGGCCTTTTAAGCAATATGATATGGGCACTTTTTGAAGATTCCCATGGGAATATCTGGATAGGGACTTCAAATGCAGTGACCATGTATAATGGAATTTCGTTCCAAAATTATACAGAGGAGGAAGTGCCATTCTTGAGGACTTATAATGTATTTCATGAAGATACCGATGGTGATATATGGGTGGTATCATTTGATGAACAGTTTGGTGGAAGGTTACTAAGAATTGAGAATGACAGTCTGATTGACTATTCTCATTATTATCCTGTTCTTAATGAGAACAATGGTGTAATTGGTGCTTTTTCGTCCCTGAATCAAAACATACTGTATCTCTCGACTTCAAATGGTCTTTATGAGTTCGGAAATAAAAAAATTATTTATTCCCCGATTAATGAATTCCGTGAATTTAAGGTAGATCCTATATTTCCTGTTCAATATGATTCCCAGGGTGTACTATGGATATTGAGAGTGCACTCACGCACAGACCGCGATCTATTCATGCTGAAAAATGATAGTATAGAACTTTTTAAAACACCTCAAACTTCATGGTGGCATGGAATCACAAGTATTTACAGTGATAGGAACAACAGGTTATGGCTAAGTAATCTGGGAACTGGAATTGCTATGATTGATTTAATTTCAGGGAAAAGCACCCAATTCGATCAAAGAAATGGATTGCCAAATGATTATGTCCTTAATTTCCTGGAAGATCATGAGGGGAATATTTGGATGGGAACTCAAGGTGGGGGCATTATACAGTACAGCAGGAATAACTTTATCGCATTTAAATTTGAAAGCATTATTAATGGAGATGTCGTCAGGACAATATTTCAGGATTCCAGGGGGAACTACTGGTTTGGCCTTTCCAGTGCCGGCATTGTCAAGTATGATGGCACAAGGTTTTTTCCCTTTTCAGTGGGACAATTCCCGGCATTAGTGAATGTAAGGGATATCATAGAGCTTGACAAAGGACGCTTGCTAATACTCACATTTAACGGTCTGTACATTTATGACGGTAGTAGCCTCTATTCTGCAAACCGGCAATATGGTTTAATGAATCAATATCAATTCTCTGACGCCCTGATGGATGGCAATACCCTGTGGCTGGCAACACAGGGAAATGGTGTATTCAGGTTTAATAATGGAAATATTGAACAATTCAGCATTGATAATGGAAGCCTGCACAGTAATCAGGTCCATAGTCTCTTTAAAGACAGCAACGGAAGTATATGGATCTGTACAAATAGCGGTATATCTCAGTACAATAAAGGAAATATCACAACCTATACCACAGAAAATGGATTGAATAATACTATAATTCTTCAAATCACACAGGATCATTTTGGTCGTTACTGGATAGCAACATTTTCCGGCGGAATTAATATTCTTGATGAGGATCATTTTAGTTATATTACTTCAGGAGATGGTTTAACTTCCGACATTATTTATTCTATCCTCACCGATCATAAAGGAAATATCTGGGCAGGCACCCAGAACGGAGTAGAAAAGATAAGCCTCGACAATTTCGGGAATATATCAGGAATACAGCACTTTGGCGTTCAGGATGGATTTACAGGTATTGAAAATAATGGCGCAGCTAATCTTGTCGACAGAGAAGGTAATTTATGGTTTGGAACCGTAAAGGGAGCTATGAAATATGATCCAAATTTTATTGAACCTAATCAGACTGCACCGGTTATCCAAATTACGGATATTAAACTGTTTTTCAGGAAGGTAGATTGGAGAAATATTAAATATGATGATTTCCTGACAAATGTTCAACCATGGAATGCTATACCTGAAAATCTGGTTATGCCTTTTGACAGTAATCATTTCTCTTTTGTATTTGAAGCTAAAAGTTTCATGGCTCCGGAAAAAGTTAAATATCAATGGAAACTTGATGGACTCGATAAGGAATGGTCCCCTGTCACCAGCAATACTGAAGCTGTTTATCCTGAGATTCCACCTGGTGATTATACTTTTCAGGTAAGAGCAATGAATAATGATGGCGTGTGGAGTGAAAATTCGGCTCAATTTTCTTTTAAAGTCCTTCCTCCATGGTGGAAATCGACATGGTTCATTGTCCTTGCAAGCATTCTGGCTCTGTTCATATTTATAATGATCTTACAGCTCAGGGTTCGAATAATAAGGACAAAAAAGGAGGAACTTGAACAACTTGTCCGTGAAAAAACTCTCGAAGTTGTTAACAAAAATCAATTGCTTGAACAGCAAAAGGAAGAGATACTTGTTCAGGCAGACAGCTTACAAAAATCTTATAATAACCTGGAACGACTTACCGAGATTGGGAAAATTATTACTTCACAACTGACTGTTGAAAAAATTGTTGACTCTGCCTATGAATCGATAAATGAGCTGATGGATGCAAGTGTATTTGGAATTGGAATGATTAATGAAACAACTCAAACTATTGATTTTTATGGAATCAAAGAAAAGGGAGAAACGATAGATTTTCTCAGTTTTTCTCTTAACGACAATCTGCGGTTGTCAGTCTATTGTGCTAATCATAAAAAAGAAATTTTTATCAATGATTTTGAAAATGAATATATAAAGTACCTTCCAGCAATAACACCTGCTGGAGATACCGGGAATTCATCATCTATAATTTATTTGCCACTTATCCAGGCAAGAAAAGTTATGGGAGTCATTACCATTCAGAGTTTCCAAAAAAATGCCTATACAGAATACCATCTGAGTATCCTGAGGAACCTAGCAGTATATACAAAAATTGCTCTCGAGAATACCTCTGCGTACAAGAAAATTCAGGAACAAACCGAGAATCTGAAAAAAGCCAATGAGGATATCAGTAATAAGAACCTTGAAATAGAAAAAGCAAACGAAGAACTTATTGAACTGAATAATGAAAAGAATAACCTGATTGGTATCCTGGCGCATGATCTGAGGAATCCATTGACCAGCAGTTTAAGTATTGCCTCCAATCTGGAAAGCAATTCCGATTATCTGAAGGAAGATGATAAAGCCAGCATGAGCTTTCTGGTAAGCGCCCTCAACAGAATGAATGATATGATTGCCAAGATACTTGATATCCGAATGATTGAGCAGAAAAGAATCAATCTGAATTGCGAAAAAATGGATTTTGAACAGGTCCTTCAGGAGGTTTTCACTAATTTCAAATCTGTTGCAAACAGTAAAAAAATCAAACTTAAACTCGAAAGCAAGAGCATTTTTGGTATTGCAGACCGGAATTATCTGATACAGATCTTTGAAAATCTGCTTTCCAATGCAATCAAATTTTCTCCTCCTAACAGAAAAGTCTGGTCCAGACTTGAAGAACAAAATGGTGAAATCCGTATAAGTTTCACAGACGAAGGGCCCGGTCTCAGCGCGGATGATATTAAAAAACTTTTTAAGCCTTTTCAACGATTGTCAACACAACCAACTGCAGGTGAAAAATCTACCGGACTGGGATTATCAATAGTAAAGAAATATGTTGATATTATGGGTGGCAGGGTCTGGTGCGAAAGTGAGCCGGGGAAAGGAGCAAATTTTATAGTGACCTTCCAGAAAGCAATGTAAAAAAGTTTTCATAAAACCTGGTCACTAAACCAACCACGAATTTAATTCAATACATCAATAAACACGGCTACAGCTAACAGAAGATCTGTCCCCAAAACGGTCATTATATTACTTCCAAGCGCCGGAATCATTTTTGTGATATCACTTCCATGTCTTATAGCGGTAAGGCATGCTTTCACAGCAAGTGGTAATGGCAAAAGTGCAATATAAATCCATGGAGAAGAAATACCAACAATAGGCATCAGGACAATAATCCCAAAAGTGATAAACATTCCGAAAGTATAAATATACGAAGCGCGTTTGATCCCATATCTTATTACAAGATGTTTACGTCCACCCTGCTTATCAGCTTCCATATCCGGGAACTGATTGATTAAAAGTAAAAGTGATGTAAGAATCCCGGGAGGGATTGATATCCAGATTACCTCAGCAGGTAATAGCTGGCTTAGAGGAGTTCCGGGGGATGCCGTCATTGAAATATAAGTACCTAAAACAACCAGTGTTCCAAGGGATAAACCTGCAAAGAGTTCTCCAAGAACATTTTTTGCCAGGAAGTTTGTATAAAATAATACTGAGAATCCGCCAATTATTGATATTACAAATATAATCCAATGTGATACAAAGGTGAAGTAGATCCCCGTCAATGCAGCAATAATTAGTGTTGTAATACCTACAAACCGTACATTTTCGGGTTTAGTTTTTCCGGAAGTCATCATACCGCTGCCCCCGGTGAATGGAGTCCGATTTGTATAATAATCAATCTTTGTCTTAAAGTCAGAGTATTCATTGAATAAGTTCACTGAGATATGGGATAAAACCACTCCTATTATCAATAATAATGCATGAATTATGTCGAATGATGATCCGCTCTGAGGAGGGTATTTCAAAGAAAACGCCAGCCCTATCACAACAAGGAAAACTGCAAGTATCAGAAAGTTAGCGCGTACCTGAGCCATCCAGATCTTTAAATTATTTACTTTCTCCATACATTTGTTTTAATAAATTTGCCCCGATAAACTTAATAAAAAAACATAAACCTTGTTAATAATTGGATTATCCAAATAGGCGTTATTTTATTAATTTTGTAATTGATTTATATTTTTATAAATTCACAGACAAATATTTACGTCATGAAAAAAGATCCGGCAGTAGTTAAAGAAATGATAAAGAAGAAATATTCTCAAAGAAAATACCATCTACCTGTTATCGGGCATTTTGCAGACCGTAGTGTCAGGTTTAATTCAATTCTTGAAGCTTCACAGGTTTGTCATATAAATCCCGTGATGATTTTTGAAGCCTGCATTGGTAAAATTTTCAAAGCCCGTAACGCATACTGGGAATATGAAAAAGGCAATCATTACCTGAAATACAAGGCATTTTATATCAGGACACATACCTCTTATACCAGGAGGGTGGGATGGAATGGCTAATCAGTAATACCAGGCCAGTCATCAGTTCTGAAAGGTGATGCAGGTAGACCTTCATTGTTGTAAAGATTTACATCATCGGGATTATCTGCCCAACCATATCTTACCGCTATCGGGTTATTGACCTTATCACTGTATACCACCACTTTGTTGTTTTCAATATAAGCTTTAGCCCAATAAAACTTCCGGTCATTCCCCGCTACAGAAAATCCTTTCAAATAACCATAGCGGTCATAGCACTTAAGTCCTGATCCGATATAATCAAAGTCAATAGTAACTTTATTGCCCGAGACAGCCATTGATTTGTAAACAGGACCTGAATGTACAATATCTTTGCCATATGCAATCTTCAGAGCCGCAAGTGCCAGTCGTTTTCCAACATCCTGTTTATTTTTAGGGTGAATGTCATTGGCTTCACCAATATCAATAATAACGGCCATCCCGGTTTTAGGAAGTTTCAGAGTCATTAATTGCGCTTCACGAAGTTCAGCCCATTCGCTTTCCCCTGGTTCAACAGGTGGTTTCATATAATTTGCCAGCTGTACAAACATAAATGGCATCTCCGGATTATTCCATTTTGTTCTCCAGTCATTTATCAAAAGAGGAAAAATAGTTCTGTATTGATGAGCTCTTCCTGCATTGGATTCACCCTGATACCATATAGCACCTTTAACGGGGTATTTAAGGAATGGATGGATCATACCATTAAATAGTAATGTAGGGTAACTGTTAGGACCAATGAAGCTTGTTAAGTCAACTTTAACATCTGAACTGCTAAACCTGAATTTCCACTGTCCGGCGAGTGATAATTTAAAGTCGCCGGATACAATCTTCATTTGATCTGGTTTACCATACAAACCGCCACCGCCACCTGTATCTTCGACTCTGACTGTTATAATATTTATCCCGGGTTTCAAAATATCAGCCGGAACTTCATATTTTCTTTCTTCATTGTATTTATCCTTTGTTTCACCTACTTTTTTACCATTTATCCATGTTATATCACTATCATCAATAGGTCCAAGATAGAGAACAATCCCCTTTGACGCAATTTCACGGGTTAATTCAAATCCTTTCCTGAACCATACTACCCCATCAAGTCCATATAATCCTGCACTTTCCCAGAGAGCTGGCAATTCCATATTCTTCCACTGGCTTACATCAAGCCCCGGATCTGCCCAAAGGGCTTTTTCTCCAACCATGCCTTTTTCATCAGTTCCAAAAGATTTTAGAATACTATCTATCTGGGCTTTTCTTTTTGAAATAATTTTTTCAGGATCATAATTTTTCATTTCCTGAAGCAAACCATCAAAATCTTTAACCTCACTGATTGATTCCATACTCGTCCAGGTTTCCACGTTCGTTCCTCCCCAGGCAGTAAACAATAATCCAATGGGTATATCCACTTCATTATGAATACCACGTCCAAATAAATAGCCAACAGCAGAAAAATTCCGGACTGTCTCAGGAGTACAAACCTTCCATTCGCCACTTTCCACATCATCAACTGGCGCAAACTGTATATTATGTGGACACTGGAACAGACGGATATCAGGATAATTTGCCGAAGCAATTTCATCCTCCGCATTATTTGTCCGGGATAAAGGCCATTCCATATTGGATTGTCCAGAACATACCCAGATATCTCCAAACATAATATTTGTAAGTTTAATCTCATTTTTCCCTTTTATAAGCATTGAGTAAGGCCCACCCTCTTTCATAGCCGGGAATATGACCATCCATTTTCCATCTTTACCCGCCTTTGTTGAACGCTTTAATTCATTAAAAGAGACACTGATTTTTTCACCTTTATCAGCCCATCCCCAGATCTTAAATTCGGTATTTCTTTGAATAACCATATTGCTTGAGAGAATCCGCGGTAATCTTACATTTGAAAAAGCCCCAGGCATAATCATTAGACAAATAAATGAAAACAGTAATAATTTAAATGGATTTTTCATTGCTATATGTTTTAATTTATAGAAAACTAAATCTGACTCATTCCATTGAATTTCCTAAGCCCGTTCACCATTGCAATTACATTTTGGATTGGAGTTGTTGCCTGGATATTGTGAACGGTATTAAAAACAAATCCCCCGCTCGCTGAAAAAATCTCGCACATTCTCAATACCTGTTCTTCAACCTCTTTAGGCGTAGCAAAGGAAAGGACTTTCTGGGTATCAACACCTCCTCCCCAGAAAACGATCCTCCTGCCATATTTTTCCTTTAATTTCAAAGGATCCATACCTGTAGCATTAATCTGAACCGGATTAATTATATCAAATCCGGAATCAATAAATAACTGCATTAATGGTTCTACTGCTCCACACGAATGCTTGAAAGACTTCCAGGGAGTATGTTGATGAATCCAGTTATTTACTTTTTTATAATATGGCGAATATAATTCATTGAAAGACTCCGGTGAACAGAATTGCGTATCCTGGGTACCAAAATCAGTACCACAGACAAATACAACATCTACTGCATCACCTGTAACCTGGTGAATTTTAGCCAGATTAGAAAGAGCAATATCAGTCTGTTTATCAAAAACCTGGTGCAGATAATCTGTTCTCATAACGGTAGACAAATACCATTCTGTTATATCTCTTATTCCTTTTGGATGTTTTAACTGTACGGCGGGGACAAGTGCAATATCTCCGATCGCCGTACCGCCGAATGATGCTACAACCGCTTTGCCGGATCTTTTTGCACGATTTGCTTCATTTTTCCAGTGAAGAAGGTCTTCAGTGCTTATATCACTAAACTCTTCCAGATTATCTTTCACATCCAGATCAGACTCATTAATTGCAGGCTGCCGGATAATGGCATCAAAGAAAAAGCTTGCTTTTGGCATTTTCCCGCTTGCCGGGACGGACATATCGCCCTCAGGAAAAATTAACAGGTCGCCATTCTCATTCAATCTTGTATTAAATTGACCGGGCAACATAACTACCTGCCCCCAGAAAGTC
>CAZEKO010000043.1:0-4244 GCA_964512775.1 uncultured Bacteroides sp.
GGGCAATCTCAAGATAATCCGCACTTAGTATTCGCCCTCCTCCCGAAATGGCAATTATCTTTATTTCAGGATGCTTCTTCCTTAACATATTGATTGTGCCAATTCCGTCCTGATCTGGCATTATTATGTCAGTTATCACCAGGTCAGGTTGTGTATTTTTAAGAATGGTTTCAGCTTCGAGTCCGTTTCCAGCTTCGAAAATCAGGTAATTCTCACGTTGCAGAAGCCTTGTAAGAAAATTCCTGAGGTCGGTATCATCTTCAATTATGAGGATTGTAGACATTTGTGTCCTATTTTTTTCTAACTGGCCGGATCTTACTTACAGGAAGCAGGACAGAGAAAGTTGAACCTTTACCAGGTTTACTTTCAACAAGGATCTCACCTTTCATATTTTTTATCAGGCCATGAACAACAGAAAGTCCTAATCCCGTTCCTTCACCAACAGGTTTTGTCGTAAAAAATGGTTCAAATATACGTTTAACAATGTCCTGTTTCATCCCGGTGCCAGTATCCCTGAAATCTATGCGTACATATTTCCCTTTCCTGATATTTGGATATATTCTGATAAAATTGTCATCCAATTGCTGATTTTGCAAGTTAATATAGAGAGTCCCTCCTTTTTTCCGCATAGCATAAAATGCATTAGTGCAGATGTTCAATATGACCTGGTGTATGTGAGAAGGATCAGCAAGGACCGGAGGGCATTTCTCATTAAGGTTCGTTTTGATTTTTATTTTTTCAGGAATTGACCCTTCGAGCATCCTGATCGTATCCTGTATATGGGAACCAATATTAACTGCTTCTATTTTCGGCTCCATCTGCCGGCTGAAAGAGAGAATCTTATTTACAAGATCCTTAGCCCGGTTTGATGCTTTCAGGATCTGTTCAAGGTCGTGAAATGATGGATTCTCTTTTTGAAGATCTTCCATGGCAATTTCAGTGTGGCCGATGATTGTAGCAAGGATGTTATTGAAATCATGGGCAATTCCTCCTGCTAGTGTACCGATAGTTTCCATCCGGTGCACATGCTGCAGATAATTCTGAATCCTCGTTTCATCCGTAATATCACGCTGAACAGTAACATGTTGAATTATCTCCCCTTTAGAATTTCTGACCGGGGATATACTGGAATATACTTCAACCGGATCCCCGTTCTTTTTCCTGATCTTCATATTCCCTCTCCAGTTGTTTTCTCTTGAAATACTTTCAGAAATCTGGTCGTAAAATTCATCCGGGTGCTCTTTAGTCAGCATAATTTTGAAACTCTTTCCGATCAGCTCTTTTAATTTATATCCTGTCACTTTTAAATAAGCTGAATTTACGTATTCAATAATTCCTTCAGAATCTGTAACACATACAATTTCAGCTGCTTGCTCAATTGCAGTATAAAGCATTTTCTGCAGTGCATCTGCTTTTTGCCGGTCAGTGATATCAATTGTTTCGACAACAGTATGTGTGACATCCTGTCCAAGTTCCTTATATGGATAAAACGTTACTTCAAAGCACCTGAGACCATACTTAGGGACTTTAAACCAGGCTTGATATCTGACGATATTATCAGAAAAACTTTGATCGAAATTCTTTTTTATATATTTTTCAAAAACTTCATTGCCCCAGAGTTTAGAAAGTGATTTTCCAATAATTTCATCCCGGATCAGGTCATGAGCACGACAAAAAGCATCATTTACATCTTCATAAACGTACTGCCTGTCAACTAAAGTGAACATTGACCGGGAAACATTGAAAATAAAGTCATATTTCTGTATTAGTTTTTCTGCCTGTATCCTTTTTGCTTTTTCCCGGTTTTCATGTAAAGCTCTGTGGACAGCAGGAATCAGACGACCCAATCTATGCTTTAATACATAATCTGTTGCTCCACTCTTTAAAACTTCTATGACATTTTCTTCACCCAGGATGCCTGAAAGAAATATGACCGGCATTTCGGGATTTTTTTCCCTTACAATATGCAAAGCTTCAATACCCTCAAATGAACGAAGTGAAAAGTTGACGAGAATTATATCCGGCTTAAAATCTTCAAGTTGCCTTAAATAATCTTCCCTGTTACTGACTTGCTGAAGATTAAATTTAATTTTCTCCTGCTCAAACAGGTATCTGACGATCTCCACATCAAATTCAGAATCTTCTAAGTAAAGGATCTTTAGTCCATTCATAAACTTCTCGTTTTATAGTCTGTAGTTTAAAGTTTAAAGTTTTAAGTTCTCTGTTATCTATTAATGGTTATGCAAATTCAGATTAAACACCTGGCTTATCATTGAACAGGTCAATATGTAATCGTGGAGTAAAACGCCACCCATTTTTTACTGCCAGTTCTGCAGTCATAAAAAAAGTATTTGATAATAATTTTCTTGTCCCTCCGAGTGGCATTAAAATGATATCTTCGGGTTCAACAAATGTGAGATGATCCAGAAAATCTTTCCTGATTTCTTCAACATCTGACGGTCTGGAAATGACAAATTTGAGCTGGAAATCCTTGTATTGCAACCTTCTTTGAACACTATCAGGTTTATCAGCATAATAAGATCCCATATCCATGCATGAGTTTATATATTTCTGGATTGAGTCAATATTCCTGCGGAATTTCTTATGATCCCGGAAATATGATTGGTCAATTGGTTTTTTTAATTTTTTGACTTTCTGTGCTGTAGGTTCTGAGGAAGAAAGTTTTGGCGATATTGAAAACAAGTCGATCCAATTAGCAAGTTCAGGGATAAAAATAACCCCATTTGTTTCAAGCGTAATGTGAAATCTCAGTTTTTGTTTTAGCTGACGGGCCAATTGCACCAGGGCTATAGGTTGTGTTGTAGGTTCTCCGCCGGAAATCACGATATGTTTTATGAACTGGCTGTTTACCTTAATAGTATCGATAATATCTTCAATTTCCCAATCTTCAGTTTCTTCCGGATAGCATGATGAGTAGGGCGTATCACAAATAATAATTTCGCCGGATTCTGTTTCCCACATACATCTTAAATTGCATCCGCTGGTCCGTATGAATAAAACCGGGATGCCAGCAAGTTTCCCTTCACCCTGCAAAGTGCCGGGGAAATCATATCCGGTTTCGGGGCTTTCACTCAGCGGTTCACCACTTTTATCCTTTGTAATAGGAAAAACACCGCTTTTGACAAGAGTGATTTTCATTAAAACTGTAATGATGAATGACATATTGTCATCTACAAAGCTACTATTACTACAATTTTTTACTCTTGTTTTTATTCAAAGTTATTCACAATTAAATCAATTGCTACATGGTTACATGGCTATACTGTTGAAATGTTAAATTTCCATAACCATATAACAATGTAGCCATGTAGCCATATTTTTAGTCATTTGTAATTTCCTAAGTGGAACGATTATTGATCAAAACCGAAATAACGATTAAATGGATTATATTTAGATCTCCTTAAAAATGATAATTATGGAACTATACAAGCCGATACAGGAACTTAAGGGCGAAGAAGATGCAATAAAGTCTGAGGAAGAAGTTGAAAAGGTCAGATGTTTGATAATTGGTTCCGGGCCCGCCGGATATACTGCTGCTATTTATACAGCAAGAGCAAATTTAAAGCCTGTATTATATGAAGGATTACTGCCCGGGGGGCAATTAACAACAACAACCGAAGTTGAAAATTACCCGGGTTATCCTGACGGAGTTACCGGTCCTGTAATGATGGAAGATTTCAAGAAACAAGCTCAGAGATTTGGCGCAGATATCCGCTGGGGAATTGCCACAAAGGCTGATTTAAAGGTATACCCTTTCAGGATGACAATTGACGAGAAAAAAATAATACTTGCTGATTCATTAATTATTGCTACCGGAGCAACTGCTAAATATCTCGGATTGGAATCGGAGAAGAAATATATGGGTTTTGGAGTATCCGCCTGCGCTACATGTGATGGTTTTTTCTATAAAGGTCTGGATGTAGCTGTTGTAGGAGGAGGAGATTCTGCCTGTGAAGAAGCACTTTATCTTTCCGGACTTTGCAAAAAAGTTTATCTGATTCACAGGAGAGACGAGTTGAGAGCTTCGAAGATTATGCAGGAAAGGGTTCTAAATAAGGAAAATATTGAAGTGCTATGGAGCCATGTACCAAAGGAAATTTTTGGAAACCAGAACGTGGAGGGTGTAATTCTTCAAAATCTAAAGACTGGTAAAGAGGTAAAAGTAGCTGTCCAGGGATTTTTCCTTGCAATAGGTCATAATCCAAATTCTGAGATTTTCAAAG
>CAZEKO010000043.1:4344-11335 GCA_964512775.1 uncultured Bacteroides sp.
GTCCAGGGATTTTTCCTTGCAATAGGTCATAATCCAAATTCTGAGATTTTCAAAGCTTATCTGGAAACAGATGAAGTAGGATATATCAAAACAAAACCCGGTACAAGTAAAACAAGTATCGACGGTGTTTTTGCATGCGGAGATGTTCAGGATCCTCATTACAGGCAGGCTGTTACAGCTGCAGGTTCAGGATGTATGGCTGCCATTGATGCTGAAAGGTGGCTTACCACTTAGCTATTTCCTTGGGATACAGTCCTTTATCAAGTTTTTCTTTAACTTTGGTGAAGCAATCAATAGTGTATTTAACATCTTCAAGACTGTGAGCTGCAGTTGGGATAATTCTGAGCATTATTACACCCTTAGGCACAACCGGATAAACAACCATTGAGCAGAAAACCTGGTAATTTTCTCTTAAATCAACGATGAGTTGTGTGGCATCAGTGATGCCTCCTGCCATGAAAACAGGAGTAACGCAAGATTGAGTTCTTCCAAGGTCAAATCCTTTTTCACGCAAACCCTTTTGCAGGGCATGCACAATAATCCATAGTTTTTCCCTGAGTTCGGGCATGGTCTGAAGCAATTCAAGTCTTTTAAAAGCGCCTATTACTAAAGGCATAGGAAGTGATTTCGCATATATCTGTGATCTCATTGTATATGCAAGGTAGTCGATAACACTTTTTTGGGTTGCAACGAAAGCACCGATAGATCCCATTGATTTTGCAAATGTAGCGAAGTAAACATCGACCTGATCCTGCACTCCAAAATGTTCACCTGTGCCGGCTCCTGTTTTTCCCATTGTGCCAAAGCCATGGGCATCATCAACAAGAAGCCTGAAATTGTATTTCTGTTTTAATTTTACGATACCGGCCAGATTTCCAAGATCACCTACCATACCAAACACTCCCTCAGTTATTACAAGAATTCCACCACCGGTGGTTTCGGTCAATTTTGTTGCCCTTTCAAGTTGTTTTTCAAGACTTTGCATATTATTATGCGGGAAAACAAATCTTTTTCCCATATGCAGCCTTAAGCCATCAAGAATACAGGCATGTGAATCAGAATCATATACAACAACATCTTTCCGGTCAAGGAGAGAATCAATTATCGATACCATTCCCTGATATCCGTAATTTAAAAGGTATCCTGATTCTTTACCTTCAAAGGTGGCAAGTTTTTGTTCCAGTTCTTCATGTTTTGCTGTCTGACCCGACATCATTCTTGCACCCATCGGGTAACCAAGTCCATACTTAATAGCAGCCTCCGCGTCAGCTTTCCGCACTTCAGGATGATTTGCCAGTCCCAGATAGTTATTAAGGCTCCATGTAAGTACTTCCTTGCCTCTGTATTTCATTCTTGGAGCGATTTCTCCCTCCAGTTTTGGAAAGAAAAAATATCCATGACCATATTGCTGGTATTGTCCGAGAGGCCCTCTGTTTGAAACGATTTTGTCAAAAATATCCATGTTTATATAATTAAGTAAATTTTAAACCGTCAAAATTACTCAAATTTAATAATCTCCAAAATCAGAAATATTTTTTGTTGTTTTTCGTTGGATTAATGGTATAAACAACTATTTTTGCACGATGTTTTTGAGAAGGGTAAATATTATATTGTCTTTCACCGTATTATCTGCTGTTATTCTATCCTGTAAAGGTTATGAACAAGTTCTTAAAAGCCGGGATTATAAATTGAAGCTGGCGACCGCCATGGAGTATTATAATACCGAAGAATATGTGAGGGCCGCCACACTGTTTGACCAGATCGCACCTGTTTACAGGGGTACAATTAAAGCTGATACGGTTTTTTATTATCAGGCCAAAAGTTATTATTTGCAAAGAGACTATATTTTATCCGGTCATTATTTTAATGCTCTGGCAACTGATTATCCAAACAGTGTATTTGCCGAAGAAGCAGATTTTATGACAGCATACTGTTATTATAAACTTTCTCCAAAACCTTCATTAGATCAGGAGAATACCGTAAATGCGATCACCGCTTTCCAGCTTTTTATGATTAAATATTCTTCAAGTCCAAGAGTTGAAGAAGCAATGACTTATCTTATAGAATTGCGTAATAAATTAGTTGAGAAATCCTATCTGAACGCGAAATTGTATTATAATCTTGGTGATTACAAAGCATCAATCATAGCTCTCAAAAACTGTCTTAATGAATATCCGGATACAAAATACAGGGAAGAGATTTTATTTCTAATCCTGAAATCTTCTTACCTGCTTGCTGATAATAGCATATATTCTAAAAGGAAGGAACGGTTTCAGGATACTGTCGATGAATATTATACTTTCATAAGCGAATTCCCGGAAAGTAAGTATGTAAAAGAAGCACAAAAAATGTATGAGTTTTCAACAAATATTGCAGGAACAACAGAACAATTATAAATAAACTATAAGAATGGACTACAAGAAGTCAAAAGCACCAGTTACAACGGTTACGAAAAACATTAACCAGCTCGACAAGGAAACTAACAATATTTATCAAACTGTTATGATAGTTTCCAGGAGGGCAAATCAGATCAGCGTAGAGATAAAGCAGGAATTGAACCGCAAACTGGAAGAGTTTGCATATTATACTGATAATCTGGAGGAGGTTTTTGAGAACAGGGAGCAAATCGAGATCTCAAAGTTTTATGAAAGATTGCCTAAACCCACCCTTATTGCGCTCCAGGAATTCATTGACAATGAAATATATTACAGGCTGGCTGAACCTGAACCAGAAAAATGATCAAAGGCAAAAAAATAATTCTTGGTATTACAGCAAGCATTGCAGCTTACAAATCTGCAATTACCGTGAGACTTTTACGGAGAGAAGGTGCTGAGGTTAAAGTACTTATGACACCTATGGCCAGGGAATTTGTCTCTCCTGTCACCCTGTCAACTTTATCCGGTAATCCTGTTTTAACAGATTTTTTTTCAGGATCAGACGGGACGTGGAATTCGCATGTTGACCTTGGAACATGGGCAGATATTATGATCATTGCACCACTTACGGCCTGTACCATGGGCAAAATGGCAGGTGGTATTGCTGATAACCTTCTAGTTGCCACATATCTGTCGGCGAGATGCCCGGTTGTTCTGGCACCTGCTATGGATCTTGATATGTATGATCATCCCTCCACAAAAAGAAACCTGGAGATACTTAAGAAAGACGGAAATATCATAATTGAACCGGTTACCGGTGAGCTTGCGAGCGGTCTGCATGGAAAAGGCCGGATGGAAGAGCCCGAAATGATCGTTAAGCTAATTAAAGAGATATTTGAAGAACGAAAGACTAAAATCCCGAAAAAGAAAAGACCAGCTAAAAGGTAAAAAGATACTGGTTACAGCTGGGCCTACCCTTGAAAAAATTGATCCCGTTAGATTCATCAGCAACCTTTCGACAGGTAAAATGGGATATGCAATTGCTGAAACCCTGGCTGAAAAAGGAGCTTTTGTCAGACTTGTCAGTGGACCTGTAAGCGTAACAATAGACCATCCTAATATTGAGTTGATACAGATTATATCAGCTCTGGAAATGTACGATCAATCTGTCAGGATTTTTCCGGATTGTGATGCAGCGATCTTATCTGCAGCTGTAGCAGATTATTCTCCCGTTAAACAATTTAATAAAAAAATTAAACATAAGGAAGATGTGTTATACATTGAACTTAAGCCAACTCTTGATATAGCTGCAACCCTTGGACAGATGAAGAGAATAGGACAGATCCTTGTTGGTTTTGCACTTGAATCGGAAAATGAAATCAGGAATGCGATAAAGAAAATGAAAAAGAAAAATCTGGATTTCATAGTTCTGAATTCATTACGTGATCCTGGCGCAGGTTTTGGAACTGACACAAACCGGGTAACAATTATCGACAGGCATAATAATATTGAGGAATTTGAGTTAAAACCAAAGAAAGAAGTGGCTATTGATATTATTAACAAATTGGAAGAATATTTTGAGAACTAAATATCATGAAAATAATCCGAAGCTGTTTACTTATTTTTTTGATTTTAGTGCCTGGTCTGAATTATGGCCAGGAATTAAAATGCAATATTCAGATAGTTTCACAACAGATACAGGGGACCAATAAGCAGGTTTTTCAGACTTTGCAAACGGCTGTTTATGAATTCATGAATAATCAGGTTTGGAGCAATCATGTATATAATATTGATGAACGGATTGAATGCAATTTATTGTTTAATATAACTGAGCAATTATCTGCAGATGAATTTAAGGGTACCCTGCAGGTTCAATCCCGAAGGCCGGTATATAATACTAACTATAGTACCGTTATGTTCAATTATATGGATAATGATATACATTTCCGTTATGTTGAGTTTGAACCTCTTGAATTCGATCAAACACAGTACCTGTCAAGCCTTACGTCCTTGCTGGCTTTCTATGCATACATTATTCTTGGACTTGATTATGATTCTTTCAGCTATGAGGGAGGAACTCCCTTTTTTCAGAAAGCAGATAATATTGTCAGCAATGCTCAGAATGCACGTGAGGTAGGCTGGAAGTCATTTGAGAGTACAAGTCACAGGAACAGGTACTGGCTGATCAATGACATCCTTGATGATAAATACGCTCCTATCCGGGATTTCAATTACAGGTATCATCGGCTTGGATTGGATGTTCTGGATTCAAAAGTCGTAGAAGGCAGGGAACTAATAGCTGAAACTTTGCTAAGTCTGCAGAAAGTCTATCGTCAAAAACCCGATCCTTTTATGCAACTTCTCAAGGTTGTCATGGATGCTAAGGCAGATGAATTTGTAAATATTTTTTCAGAATCATTTACAGAGGAAAAGAATCGTGTGGTTACTATCCTGCGTGAAATCGATCCCTCCAACCAGACTAAATACGAAAAGATCTTATCTGCGAACTAATTAATGATCACTATTCACCATTAATCTGAATCAAATTATTTAAATTTAGCAGGATAAATTTTACCTGGAAAATCATGCTTGTTTCACTGCAGGTTCAGAATTATGCCCTGATCAAGGAGCTTAAGATAGGATTTGGTTCGGGTTTCAGTATAATCACAGGAGAGACCGGAGCCGGTAAATCTATTTTGCTGGGCGCACTCTCCCTTCTTCTTGGGCAACGTGCTGATACTACCGTAATGATGGATAAACAAAAGAAATGTGTAGTGGAGGGGATTTTTGAAATCAAGGAATATGCTCTGCAACCTTACTTCACTGAAAATGACATTGATTATGAGGATAATACGATTATCAGAAGAGAAATTATCCCTGGTGGCAAATCCAGAGCATTCATTAACGATACCCCAGTCAGCCTTAACCAGCTCAGGGAACTTGGTCTGAAACTGGTTGATATTCATTCACAGCATGAAAATTTGAATCTTGGGAAAAACCTGTTTCAACTGATGGTAATAGATACAGTGGCTCAGAATGGAGACCTGTTGAAAAAATATACAAAATTCTATACAGATTATCTGGACTGGCAACAGGAACTCGGAGAACTTACAGAGAGGGCAAAACAGGCCCAGGCTGATCTCGATTATTATAGTTACCAGTACCAGCAGCTTGATGACGCCAAACTGCAAGCAGGTGAACTGAATGAACTTGAAATGGAATCCAATACCTTAAATCATGCAGAAGAAATAAAATTCAACCTGTTGAAAGCCGGGGATTTGGTTTCAGGTGACGGGATATCAATCCTTGGACTTCTGAAAGATGCTATTGAATCAATTGATAAATTATCAGGATTTTTTCCCTTGGCAAAAGATCTCAGGGAACGACTTGATTCGGTGTATATTGAATTAAAAGACATAGCATCTGATTGTGAGGTTCAGGGGGAAAGTGTTGATATTGATCCGGGCCGGCTTCAATATGTCCAGGAGCGGCTTGATCAGCTATACAGTCTGATGCACAAACACTCTATCAGTACTGTTGAAGAACTGATCAGTTTGAAAGATGATCTTGAACACAAAGTCAATGAGATTGCTTCATTTGATGAACAGATAAACAAACTGACAAAAAAAATTGACGAATTACAAAATAAGCTTAAAAACCTTTCTGAGGAGCTTTCGAACAAAAGACAATCAGTGATCTCCCAGGTAGAAGAGAAGGTTATTTCAATTTTAAAACAGGTTGGTATACCTAATGCCCGTTTTTCGGTTTTACACAGTCGGCTTGAGTCATTTTCACCTCAAGGAACCGACAAAGTTGAGTTTCTTTTTTCAGCCAATAAACAGGCAGGTAAGCAGGAGATCGGAAAAGTTGCTTCCGGAGGTGAATTATCAAGGTTGATGCTTGCTATTAAATCACTAATATCAAGCTCACTTGAATTGCCGACCATAATTTTCGACGAGGTGGATGCGGGAGTTTCAGGTGAAATTGCCGAAAAGGTTGGCCTGATAATGAAATCTATGTCAGAAGATATGCAGGTTATTAATATAACTCACCTGCCTCAGGTAGCTGCAAAAGGAGATTATCATTACCTCGTATATAAATATGACCAGGAAAAAGAATCTGTCACAGATATCAGACTCCTGGATTCAGAAGAAAGAGTCCTTGAACTGGCCAAGATGCTAAGTGGCGAAGAACTCACCGAAGCAGCAATCTCCAATGCCAGGGAACTCCTCAATTAATTAATCCAGAAAGTATGTCATACAACTTATTGAAAGGGAAAAAAGGTATTATTTTCGGGGCTCTCAATGAACGCTCTATCGCATGGAAAGTAGCTGAAAAGGTCTTTGAAGAGGGCGCTTTATTCACCCTGACAAACACAGCGGTTGCCATAAGGATGGGTACTATTAATCAGCTTGCTGAGAAAACAAAATCAGTTGTTATTCCGGGCGATGCTACCGATGCGAATGATGTGGAGAATATAATTATGAAATCAATGGAAATCTTTGGTAGCAAGGTTGATTTCATATTGCATTCAATAGGAATGTCGCCGAACGTAAGAAAAGGATTGGCTTATGACGAGTTGAATTATAATTATTTTTTAAGAACACTTGATATTT